>PLZI01000023.1:52115-96418 GCA_003152095.1 Acidobacteriota bacterium
GGGCTCCTGGCGTAGCCGCACCTCGACGCTCTGAGACAATCGTCCCCTGTGGCTGAGATCGTGGACGGGAACAACCTGATCGGCCGTCTCGGGGGCGGCACCCGGGAGGGGCTCGTCTCCGAGCTCTGCGAGGTCGCTCGCCGAAAACGGAAGCGTCTCACCGTCGTCTTCGACGGGCCTCCCGACGCCGGCCGGCAGAAGGTGCAATCCTTCGGGGACGTGACGGTCGTGTACGCGGCGCCCCGCACGGCTGACGAGGAGATCGTCCGGCGCATCCGCGAGCAACGCGACCCGCGCGGCATCACCGTCGTCACCGACGATCGCGCCCTCGCCTCCGCGGTCTCGGGTGCCGGAGCCCGCACCGCGGGCGTCGACGTGTATCGGACGGACGCGTCGCGGCGGCTCGGCGCGCCCGCGGTCGAGAAGCCGGTCCCGCCCGGCGGCCCGAAGGACTGGGAGCGCTGGTTTTCCGACCCGCGAAACCGCATCGAATGACACCCGAGTCGTTCTCTTCGGATAGACTTGCCTCACCGATGAAGGTCGTCGTCAAGTCGGGCGCGCCAGGAGCATTCACCGACTACATCGCGCGCTTCTCCGCCGGTCAGTCCATCTTCAATGAGGGCGAGGTCGGGACCGAGATGTTNNGCGATTTTTTCGGCGAAATGTCGATCCTCGAGGACATGCCCCGCACGGCCGCCGCCCGCGCGAAAACAGACTGCGAGCTCGTCCGCATCAACCAGAGCACGTTCGACGAGATGCTCCGCCACAACGCGGAGATCGCCGTCCGCATGCTCCGAAAGCTCTCGCGGCGACTGCGCGAGACGACGAAACTGCTCGAGCAATCCACGGGCGTGGCCCCGGCGCTCGACGAGAGCTCGTCAGACATCTTCGCGAAAGTTTCCGAGCGCCACGACATCTTTCGGCTCGTGGCCGCCGTCGGCGGCGAGGAGTTCTTCCTGAACCGCGATGGGGAGACGACCGTCGGCCGGATCGACCCCGTCACGGGCATCAAGCCCGACGTGGACCTCGCGACTCTCGACACGCAGCGCTCGGTCTCGCGCCGGCACTCGAAGATCATCCGCGAGGCGGGCGAGTTCCGCGTCGTCGAGGAGATCGGCACGATGAACGGCACGTTCGTGAACGGCACGCGCATCGTGACGGGGCAGCCGGTGACCATCAAGGACGGTGACCGCACCCGCTTCGGCCTCGTGGACCTCACGTTCCGCGTCAGCAGGGCGTAGGAGACATTTCCGTCCCCCTCCCGCCCCTCGCGAGTCTCCCGGGAATCGGCGGGGCGCGCGCCCGCGAGCTGGCGGACGCCGGGGTCGAGACGGCGCTCGACCTCCTTCTCCACCTCCCGTTTCGCTACGAGGACCGCACGCGCATCGCGCCCATCGCGGCGCTCGTGCCCGAGGGCCCGGCCGTCACCGTGAAGGGCGAGGTCATTTCGGCGCGGCTCATCCGCACCCGGCGGCGGGGCTTCACGATCTTCGAGGCGATCCTCGACGACGGCTCGGGCCCGCTCCGCCTCGTCTTCTTCAACCAGCCGTATCTCCAAAGGTGGCTGCTTCCGAAGAAGGTCTTCTGGGCTTATGGGATCGCAACCCGGGCTGCGCGTTTCAGGCGCGGCCTCGTCATGGAGAACCCGCAAATAGAAGAATTCTTAGAAGGGGAAAAGAGAGAGGGCCGAGGCGGGGAAGCGGGCGAGGGAGCGGATCCCCTTTCCGTGGGCCGCGTCGTTCCCATCTACCGCAGGCTTCCCGGACTCACGCCGCGGATGCGGCGGCGCACGGTTCATTACCTTCTAAGAAACTTCGCAGACCGTCTCCCGGAACGACTCCATGACATCGGTGAGAGGGAGCAAAAACTCCCCTCTCTCGCCGACTCGCTGCGAGAGGCCCACTTCCCGGGCTGCGCCGGGGGCCCGGCCGACGCGGAGGCGTGGACGGAGCGGAAGTCGCCGTATCTCCACCGCCTCGTCTACGAGGAGTTCCTCGAATTCCAGGTCGGACTGCAGAAGCGGCGCCGCGAGCGCGCGGCCGACCCTGCGCCCATTCTCGCGGCCGACGAGCAGATCCGGGCGCGACTTCGAGCCGTGCTGCCTTTTTCCCTGACCGCCGCGCAGAAGAGGGTGATCCGGGAGATCGGCGAGGACTTTCGCCGCGGCACGCCCATGCGGCGCCTGCTGCAGGGTGACGTCGGCAGCGGCAAGACGATCGTCGCCGTGCTGTCGGCAGTCCTCGCCGCCGCCTGCGGCTACCAGACCGCCGTCATGGCGCCGACCGAGATCCTCGCCGAACAGCACGCGGCGACGATCTTCCGCCTGCTCGCGAAGTCCGGCCTCGTGCCCGCGCTCCTCACCGGCCGCGTGAAAGGAAAGGCGCGCTCCGCGCTCCTCGACCAGCTCGCGGGCGGGCGCATCGACCTCCTCGTGGGGACGCACGCTCTCCTCGAGAATCCCGTGGAGTTCCTGCGGCTCGGGCTCGTCGTGATCGACGAGCAGCATCGCTTCGGGGTCGCGCAGCGCACGGCGCTCGCCGCGAAGGCCGACGGAACCGGGAAGAAGCCGCACCTCCTCGTCATGTCCGCGACGCCCATTCCGCGCTCTCTGGCGCTCACTCTCTACGGAGACCTCGACGTCTCGACGCTGGACGAGAAGCCGCCCGGACGGACACCGGTCGCGACGCGCGTTCTCCCCGAGTCCGAGCGCGCCACCGCCTTTCGCGAGATCGAGGCCGAGATTCGGAACGGAGGCCAGGCCTACGTCGTCGTGCCGCTCATCGAGGAGTCCGACAAGATCGAGGCGCGCGCCGTCGAAAAGCATGCGGAGGAGATCCGCCGGGCGCTGCCGGCCCGAAGGGTGGGCGTCGTGCATGGCCGCGTTCCGCCCGAGGAGCGCGAGCGCACGATGGGCGAGTTCGCGGCCGGGCGGTTGGACGTTCTCGCCGCGACGACCGTCATCGAGGTCGGCATCGACGTGCCGAACGCGTCGTACATGCTCATCGAGAACGCCGAGCGTTTCGGCCTCGCACAGCTCCACCAGCTTCGCGGACGCGTCGGGCGCGGGAGACGCGCGTCGCGCTGTGTTCTGCTCTTCGGCACGAAGGCCTCGCCGGAATCGCGCGAGCGGCTCCTCGTCCTCGAGCAGACGGACGACGGCTTCGTCGTGGCCGAGGAGGACCTCAAGCGCCGCGGCCCCGGCGATGCTCTCGGGACGCGCCAGAGCGGCGTGCCTCTCTTCCGCGTGGGCGACCTCATGCGCGACGTCGCCTGGATGAAACGCGCGCGGGACGAGGCGCGGCGGCTCCTCGCCGAGGGCGCGGACGCGCCCTTCCGCACGCCCTTCCTGCTCCGCGCCGCCGACCTGCCCGCGGCCGACTGAGGCTGTCGCGTTCCGGGTTAACATCCGCCGCCGCGCGGCGACGCTGCGCGCGAAGGCGCCGTGAACCCGGAAAAAACGCTCGAAATCGTCATCCAGATCGTCGTCCTGCTGTTCGCCGTCTCGTTTCACGAGTCGGCCCACGGGTTCGTGGCGATGAAGTGCGGCGACAACACGGCGCGCGACCTCGGGCGCATCACGATGAATCCCCTCAAGCACCTCGACCCGATTGGAAGCCTGTTGTTCCCGGCGATGCTCGCCTTTTCGGGCCTGCCGATCTTCGGATGGGCGCGGCCGGTGCCCGTCTCGCTGCGGGGAGTTCCGAATCCGCGCCGCGCGAACCTTCTCGTATCGGCGGCGGGTCCGCTGTCGAACGTGCTGCTGGCTGTTCTCTTTGGCATCGTCATCGTCATTCTCAAACGCCTTTTTCTCTTAGAAGGTGATCCGGCCATCTTTCGCCCGCTGTTTCTCATCGCGGGGAGCTCGGTGCTCGTGAATGCCTCGCTGGCGATCTTCAATCTCCTTCCGATTCCTCCGCTCGACGGCTTCGGCGTCGTGGAAAGCCTGGCTCCTCCGGCCGCCCTCCCGGCGGTCATCTTCCTGCGGCGCTATGGCTTCATCATCCTCGTTGTCGCGATGTTCACCGGAATCCTCGGGTTCATCATGCGGCCCGTTCAGGATCTGGTGATCCGCTGGCTGAGATCCTGATGCCTCATCCTTCTAAAAAAATCGTTCTCTCGGGCCTTCGCCCCACGGGCCGCGTCCACCTCGGGAACTACTGGGGCGCCGTCAAGAACTGGGTGGACCTGCAGGCCGGCTACGACTGCCGGTACTTCGTGGCAGACCTCCACGCACTCACGACCGACTACGCCGACACGTCCGCGATTCGCGAGGCGACGGTGGAGGCCGTGACGGACTGGCTCGCGGTGGGCCTCGACCCGGAGAAGTCCGTCATCTTCGTGCAATCTCGCGTGCCGCAGACGGCCGAGCTGGCGCTCGTCTTCGGGATGATCACGCCCCTCGGCTGGCTCGAGCGCGTGCCGACGTACAAAGAACAGATCGAGCAGCTCCGGGAGCGGGACCTCGGGACGTTCGGCTTCCTCGGCTATCCGGTCCTCATGACGGCCGACATCGCGCTCTACCGCGCGCACTACGTGCCCGTCGGCAAGGATCAGGAGAGCCACCTCGAGATCTGCCGCGAGATCGTGCGGCGCTTCAACGGCTTCTACGGGGACGTCTTCCCCGAGCCGCAGGCGCTCTTCACGGCCACGCCGAAAGTGCCGGGGCTCGACGGCCGGAAGATGTCGAAGAGCTACAACAACACGATCGCGCTCTCCGACTCGGCGGCCGACGTCGAGAAGAAAGTCATGGGTATGGTGACGGACCCGAAGCGCGCCCGCCGCTCGGACCCGGGCAACCCAGACGAGTGCAACCTCTACCCGTTTCACATCCTCTACTCACCGAAAGAAGAGCAGGAGCAGGTCGACCGCGAGTGTCGCACCGCGGCGCGCGGCTGCGTGGACTGCAAGAAGCACCTCATCCGCAACATGAACGCCGCGCTGGAGCCTGTCCGGCAGAAGCGCGCGGAGATCACGGCGAAACCGGGGTTCGTGAAGGATGTTCTCGAGGCGGGCAACGAGAGAGCGAGAGATATTGCTTCGGAGACGATGGAGAAGGTCTCCAATGCGATGAGGTTGCTTTGAGAAATGGCTGAAGGCATCCGCATCCCCGTCCCCGCCGGTGCCGAGCTCATGCAGCCTTACCCGGTGAAGCTGCCGCAGTTCGAGGGGCCGCTCGACCTGCTGCTGCACCTGATCCGGAGGAACGAGCTCGACATCCGTAACCTGCCCCTCGCCGACGTCTGCCGGCAGTATCACGAGTACCTCGTCCTCATGCAGGAGCTCGACCTCGAAGTCGCGGCCGAGTTCCTCTACGTCGAGGCGATGCTCGTGCACATCAAGTCGCAGATGGTCCTGCCGCGCGCAACCGCGAACGCGCCCGAGGAGGACCCGCGCGACGAGCTCGTGAGACGCCTCCTCGAGTACCGCAAGTACAAGGGCGTCGCCGAGACGCTGCACGAGATGGAAGCCGTGCGGCTCGGGCTCTGGAGCCGTGCGCCGGCGAAGCTCGAGACGCCGGAAGGGGAGGCCGAAGAGGCCGACCTCTCCGAGATCTCGCTCTTCGACCTGCTCACATTCTTCAAGGGCGCGCTCGACCGCTACCGGGCGCAGCACCCGCCGTCGATGGAGATCGAACACCAGAAGTTCTCCATCAGGGAGAAGATGGAGCAGATGCTCGCGCGCGTGAAATCCGGGACCGGCCCCTTGCCTTTGTCGGAGGTGTTCCGTTCTCTCTCGGGCCGAGGAGAAGCCATCGCCATCTTCCTCGCCGTCCTCGAGCTCCTCAGGCTCCGTGTCGTCAAGGCGCGTCAGGAGGGCGAATTCAGCGAGATCTACCTCGACCCGACGGGCGAGGAAACGTCGCTCGATGGGTACGAGGAGGCATACCGGTGACGATGCACGTCGCGCTCCTCGAGGCGCTCCTCTTCGCGTCGGGCAAGCCCGCGACGGTCGAGCGCCTCGCCGAGGCCGCCGAGATTTCGAAGGAAGAGGTCGAGGCCGCGCTCGAGGCGCTCGAGCAGGCGTGCGAGGCCGACGGGCGGGGCGTGCGCGTCGACCGCGTCGCGGGCGGCGCGCGCCTCGTCTCACGCAACGAGTACGACATGCCCGTCCGCAACCTGCTCGGCCTGGAGGGGAAGAACAAGCTCTCGATCGCGAGCCTCGAGGTGCTTTCGATCGTCGCGTATCGCCAGCCCGTCACCGCGCCCGAGATCGCCGAGCTGCGTGGCGTGAACTCGGCCTCCTCGCTGCGCACCCTGCTCGACAAAAAGCTCATCACGACCGCCGGCCGCAAGGAAGTCGTCGGGACACCATTCCTCTACAAGACGACCAAGGAGTTCCTCATCCACTTCGGCCTCACTGATCTGAAGGACCTCCCGCGCCCCGAGGATCTCGACGCGCTCTACGGCGTCGAAACGAACACGGCGCAGACGGAGCTGTTCCCGGAAGAGAATCCCGCTGAAGAAAAGAACGAGGAAAAGGAAGTCGGAAAAGAGGAAGAGGGGGATTTTTCGAATGGCCGCTGAGCGCCTCCAGAAGATCCTCTCCGCCGCCGGCATCGCGTCGCGGCGCGCGGCCGAGCAGATCATCCTCGAGGGCCGGGTCACCGTGAACGGCCACAAGGTGAAAGAGCTCGGGGTCAAAGCCGACCTCGCGAAGGACCACGTCAAGGTCGACGGAAAGCTCGTGCGCGTCTCCGTCGCGAGGCGGTACGTCCTCATGAACAAGCCGAAGGGCCTCATCGTCACGCGCGACGATCCCGGCGGCATCCCCACCGTCTTCGAGCTGCTGAGGGGCCGCGTCGGGGAACGGGTCGTGGCCGTGGGGCGGCTCGACGTGGAGTCCGAGGGTCTCCTTCTTCTGACCGACGATGGCGCGCTCGTGCACAAGCTCACGCATCCTTCCGGCGGCTGTCGCAAGGAGTATGAGGTGAAGGTCTCGGGCGTACCGACGCCCCCGCAACTCGAGAGATTGCGCCGGGGTGTCACGCTGCCCGACGACGGCGCGCGGACGGCGCCCGCCGAGATCGAGCTCGTCAAGACGACGCCCGAGAAGAACGGCGCCGGCGGCAACGCATGGCTCAAGGTGATCCTCGGCGAGGGACGCTCGCGCCAGATTCGCCGGATGTTCGACCTCGTCGGGCACCCCGTCACGAAGCTGCGCCGCGTGGCGATCGGCCCGATCCGCGACCCCCAGCTGCCTCCCGGCGCGTTTCGCGATCTCTCTCCGGTAGAAGTCGCCGCGCTTCGGGCGATCCGACGCGCGCCGCCGCGCTCGCGGGCACGCGCGGGAGAGAAGACGTGAAGGACCTCGTCGTCGCGATCGACGGGCCTTCCGGCGTTGGCAAGTCCACGGTGGGAAAGGCGCTCGCCGCGTGCCTCGGAGTGCCTTACCTCGACACCGGCGCCATGTATCGCGCGGTCGGCCTCGCGGTGAAACGCAAGGGAATCGCGCTGCCTCTTGAAGATCCCTCCGCCGTCGCCGCGATCGCCTCCGGCGTGGACGTGCGCGTGACGGGCAGCGCCGCGGACGCGCGCACCTGGCTGAACGGGGAGGACGTCTCGAAGGAGATCCGCACGCCGGAGATCACGACGTACGCCTCGGCCGTCTCCGCGGTACCGGGAGTCAGGCGGCGCCTCGCGGGCATGCAGCGCAGCCTCGCACTCGGGGGCGGCGGCGTCCTCGAGGGACGCGACATCGGCACGAGGGTCGTCCCCGAGACGCCTCATAAGATCTTCCTCATGGCGTCGGCCGAAGTGCGGGCGCGGCGGCGCTTCGCGGAGCTGCAGGAAAAAGGTTCGCCTCAGACCTTCGCGCAGGTGTTGGCGGATATGGAGGCGCGCGACCGTGCGGATTCCACGCGGGCCGATTCGCCTCTCACGGACGACGGGACGTACACTCGGCTCGACACCTCCGCACTCTCGATCGAAGAGGTCGTGGACCGTATTCTCGCGGCAGTCGGGCGGCCACCTCAGCCGCCCGGTTGACCGGCCTCCCCCCGCCCGTCTAACATCGACGGTTCCGGCTGCTTAAGCGTCTGCCTCGCGACGGTTTAGGCGGCCCCATTTCAAGCCGCGAAGGAGCACGACTACATGTCGCCTAGGGACCCGAAGAACGACGGCGGCCAGCAGGCCGATGACGGCGCGCAGGACGGCGAGTTTGCGCGCCTTCTCGCCGAGAGCGAGCGCTCTCTGAAGGAGGGAGAGCTCATCCGGGGCCGTGTGCTTCAGGTGACGAATGACGAGATCCTCGTCGATATCGGCTACAAGTCGGAAGGGATGATTCCCCGCTCTGAATTCAACCACGTTCCAGCAGACCGCCTCCCGCATCCGGGGCAGGAAATCGAAGCGATACTGGAACGCACCGAGGGTCCGAACGGCTACGTCGTGCTTTCCTACGAGAAGGCCCGCCGCGGAAAGGCGTGGGATATCGTCGAGCAGGCTTTCGCGACGAACGCATCCGTCAAGGGCCGCGTTCTCGAGCGCGTGAAGGGAGGGCTCTCGGTCGACATCGGCGTGCGCGCGTTCCTCCCGGGTTCGATCGCCGACTCGCGCCCCCTCAAGAACCTCGACGTCCTCAAGGGCCGCGAGCTCGAGTTCCGCGTCGTCTCCCTCGACAAGAAACGCGGCAACATCGTGCTGTCGCGCAAGGCCATCCTCGATGAGGTGGCGCAGGTCAAGAGGAAGGAAGCCGCCGAGGCCCTCGCGGACGGCCGCGTTCTCAAGGGCGTCGTGAAGAATCTCACCGACTATGGCGCCTTCGTGGACCTCGGAGGCATCGACGGCCTCCTTCACGTGACCGACATGACGTGGGGCCGACTCGCGCACCCCTCGGACGCGGTGCACGTGGGGCAGGAAGTCGACGTGAAGGTCCTCCGCTTCGACGAGGCGACGGGCCGTATCTCGCTCGGCATGAAGCAGCTGAAGCCCGACCCGTGGCACGACCTTCCGGCCCATTATCCGGTGGGCGCGCGCGTGCGCGGAAAGGTCGTTTCCCTCACGGACTACGGCGCGTTCGTGGAGCTCGAGGAGGGCGTCGAGGGCCTCATCCACGTGAGCGAGATGTCCTGGACGAAGCGCGTCAAGAATCCGTCCAAGCTCCTGAACATCGGCGACACGATCGAGGCGGTCATCGCGGACGTGAACCCCGAGACGCGCCGCCTCTCCCTCTCGCTCCGGGCCACCGAGCCGAACCCGTGGGAGCAGCTCGCCGAGAAGTACCGCATCGGCGACCGCGTCCACGGCACGGTGCGCAACCTGACCGACTTCGGCGCATTCGTGGAGATCGAAGAGGGCATCGACGGCCTGATCCACGTCTCGGATATGTCGTGGGGCCGCCGCGTGAAGCACCCTTCCGAGGTCCTCAAGAAGGGCGACGAGGTGCAGGCCGTTCTCACCGCCATCGACGTGGAGAACAGGCGCATCAGCCTCTCGATCAAGGAATTCCGCCCGAACGAATGGGAGGAGTTCTCGACGAAGCACGAGCCCGGTGACGTCGTCGACGGCACGGTGGCGAAGGTGGCCGAGTTCGGCGTCTTCGTGCGCCTGCCCGAAGGGCTCGAGGGCCTCATGCACATTTCCGAGACGGAGCTTCCACGTGGGGAGAAGCCCTCCTCTCACTACGCAGAGGGCGATCCCGTCCGGGTGCGCATCCTTCGGATCGAGCCGCAGGAGCAGCGCATCGGCCTTTCGTCCCGCGACGTGGAGCAGCCCGTTCGTCACGCGCCGCATGCGGAGGAGACGGACGCGACGGTGGAGCATGTCTCCACGACGACAGAAGCGGACGAGAAGGCCGTCCCGGCCGGGACCGACCCACACGAGTAGGCGGAGAGCGACGGTGATTGGCGTCACGGAGGAAACCGCGTGAAGCGCTCGACCGTCGCATGGGCCGTCGCGGCCGTCGCGTTCGCGTTCCTCGTCCTGCTCGTCTGCGCCGTGGCCCTCGTGTTCGCGCCGAGCGGCGGCGTGGGGCCCCTCGGTCTCGGCGGGCGCGTGGGCGTGGTCGACGTCGAAGGGATCATCCTTTCGGCGGACCGCTTTCGCGAGACGCTGGGCAAGTTCCGCACGGCCTCAAACGTCAAGGCGGTCGTTGTGCGCATCAACTCGCCGGGCGGCGGCGTGGCCGCCTCGCAGGAGCTGTTCAGCGAGATTCGCCGCTTCCGCCGCGAGACCGGCAAGCCCGTCGTCGTCTCGATGGAGTCCGTGGCGGCCTCGGGCGGCTACTACACCGCCGTCGCGGCCGACCACATCGTCGCGAACCAGGGCACGATCACGGGCTCGATCGGCGTGATCATGCAGTGGATGAACTATGGGGACCTCCTCGAGTGGGCGAAGATTCGGGCCGTCACGATCAAGAGCGGCGCCCTCAAGGACTCTGGCAACCCGACGCGCCCGATCACGGACGACGAGCGCGCCTATTTCGAGGACCTGATCAAGAAACTCCGCGCCCAGTTCGTCGAGGCCGTCGCGGACGGCCGCAAGGGGAAGCTCAAGGCGGGCGCGATGGAGAAGATGGCCGACGGGCGCGTCGTGACGGGCGAGGAAGCCCTCGCGCTCGGACTCGTGGACGAGATCGGCGACTACCGCGACGCCGTGGACCGGGCCGCGCGCATGGCTCACATGAGCTTGCCCGCGAACGTCTGGCACCCGCGGCCAATGCGCCCGGGTCTCCTCGAGTTGCTCTTCGGTGGACCTTCCGAATCGACGTTTGCGGGGCGCCTTCTTTCCGGCGCACCGGTGGGGGGCGGATGGAACGTCTTCTTTCTGTGGTAGGCCGTGCCGAAGGCACGACGACGAAAGCGGATCTCGTCGAGCAGGTTGCCCACGTCACCGACCTGACGAAGAAGCAGGCCGAGGTCATCGTCGATTCGGTTTTCGACGGCATCATCGCCTCGCTGAGGTCCGGGGAGAAGATCGAGCTCAGGGGCTTTGGCAGCTTCCGGCTCCGCCAAAGAGGCGCGCGGATCGCGCGCAACCCGAAGCGCAGCGGCGTGAAGGTCATGGTGCCGCCGAAACGGGTGCCGTACTTCAAGCCGGGCAAGAGGTTGAAGGAGCTCATCAACCAGGCGACTCCCGCCGCGCCCGCCGCCGCGGACGACCGGGTTCCGGGAGCCGGCCCGGGCTGATGGAGAGCCTGTACACGCCGTGGCGCGCGGCGTATCTCGCCGGCGAGGGCGAGATCGTCACGGGGTGTCTCTTCTGCGCGCTTGCGGGCCGCACGGACGAGGACGGGCTCATCGTCCACCGGGGCGTGTCGGTGTTCGCCGCGCTGAACCGGTACCCCTACACGAACGGGCATCTCATGCTCGTGCCCTTCGCGCACCGGGGCTCCCTGTCCGCGATGTCAGCCGCCGAGCGGCACGAGCTCATCGACCTCGCCGCGACTGCCGAGGAGATCCTCGCGGCGGCGTACCGTCCCGATGGGTTCAATGAGGGTCTCAACATCGGCCGCAGCGCGGGCGCAGGCGTCGCTTCTCACGCGCATCTGCACGTCGTCCCGCGCTGGGACGGCGACACGAACTTCCTGACGGTCCTCGGCGCCACGCGCACGATTCCCGAGGAGCTCGCGGCCACGCGGGAGAGACTCGCCGCCGCGTTCGCCCGCCGTTCGTGAGGCGTCCGGGCGGAGAGCTCGCCCTCCTCGTGCTCGCGTCGGCCGCCGTTCCCGGGCTCGGGCACGTCCTGCTCGGCCGCCGCGCGCGTGGGGTCGCGTTTCTCGTTCTCGTCCTCGCGACCGGGCTCGTCGGCCTTTCGCTCGAGCCGAGCAATCTGTCTTCGGCCACGTGCGAATACGGGCGCACCTATCTCCTCGTCGCCGCGATCATGCAGCTCCTCCTCGTGCTCGACGTCCTCGAGCGCGCATCCGGAAGGCGGGCGTGAGTCTCCTCTCCGATCACTTTCCTCTTCTCGTCCTCCTGGCGGCGCTCCTGGCCGCCTTCTTCGCGCTGCTCTGGAAGGAAGACCCGGCCGATGGACGACGCTTCTTCCTGAAGGCCCTCCTCGGGCTCGTGGGCGGAGCCGTGGCCCTGGGATTCCTCTTCCAGGCGGTGTCGCGATGAAGCTTCTCGTCGTCGCGGGGGAGGTCTCCGGCGACCAGCACGCGAGCGCTCTCCTCGCGGCCCTCAAGGAGCGCGTCCCTGCGCTCGAATCGTTTGGCGTTGGGGGCGAGGGCTGCCGCCGCGAGGGGATGCACCTCCTCGCGCATCAGAAAGACCTCGCGGTCGTGGGCCTCGTCGAGGCGCTGGCGAAGCTGCGCTTCGCGCGGCGGCTCATCGCCTCGCTCGCCGCGGAGGGCTCCCGACAAAAGGCCGACGCCGCCATTCTCATCGACTCTCCGGATTTCAATCTTCCGCTGTCCCGGAGACTCGCGAAGGCCGGCATTCCCGTCATCTTCTACGTTTCGCCGCAGGTATGGGCGTGGCGAAGCTCGCGCGCGAAGACGATCGCGAGGCTGGGGCGCGCGATTCTCGTTCTCTTCCGCTTCGAGAAACGCTGGTGGGACGCCCGCGGGCTCGGGGAGAAGGTCACGTGGGTGGGCCACCCGCTTGTCGACCGGGCCGCCGAAGAGCTTGCGAGGCCGGCCGCGCCGCCGCCCGAGGGCGCGCGCCGCGTCGTCCTCATGCCGGGCTCGCGCTCGGGGGAGATCCGCCGCAACCTGCCCGTCCTCACCGAAGCGGTGCGTCTCCTCCGAAAGCGCCGTTCCGATCTCGAGATCATCCTCGTCCAGGCCGAATCGATCCCGGCGGACCTCCTGCGCGAAACGGCCGGACAGGACTTCGACTCCTGGCGCGTGGTGACGGGCCCGCACCTCGCGCTCCTCGCCGCGTCGGACGTCGTCCTCGTCGCGTCCGGAACCGCGACCGTGGAAGGGCTTCTCGCGAACGTTCCGATGGTCGTCGTCTATCGCGTCCATCCGCTGACGTTCTGGCTCGCGCGCCGGCTCGTGAAAGTGCCCTGGGTTGCGATGGCGAATCTCGTGAGCGACGACGGCTCGGGCGCCAGCACCGTGCCCGAGCTCCTCCAGGGCGACGCCACGCCGGAGCGCATCGCGGCCGAGGCGGCCGCGTACCTGGACGACGCGGCCCGCGCCGCGCGCACGCGTGCGCGCCTCGCCCGCGGCCTCGAGGAGCTGGGGCCGCCCGGCGCGCCGGGCCGGACTGCGGAAGCGGTTCTTGCCGCGCTCCGGCCGGCGGTCCTGGGGAACCCTGCGTGAGCGACCTCCGGCGGCTCCTCGTCCTTTTCCGCCCGCACCGGTCCGCGGCGCTCGCCGCCGTTCTCGCGATGGTCGGCGTCGCCGTTTTCACGGGACTCCTGACCTACCTCTTCGGCCCGCTTTTCGATCAGGTCCTCACGCCCGAAGCGAGGAGCGCCGTGATGGCGCACGCCGGCGGCACGCCCGGCCTGGGGTCCGTCGTCGGCGAGAAGTCCGTCGTGAGGCGAACGCCGGTCGCGAAGGCGCTCGACGCGGGCCTCGCATCCCTCGAGGCGGCGCTCGGCGTCACGCCGAAGACGCGGGTCTTCGTCCTGCCGCTCCTCCTCTTCGCGGCATTCCTCCTGAAGAACCTCTGCGCTTTCGTCGCCGAGTACCGATTCAACGCGGTCGGGCTCGCCTTCGTGAGGGACTTCCGGAAGACGCTCTACGAGAAGATCCTCGGCCAGTCCGGCGCGTTCTTCGCACGGAACCCCTCCGGCGACCTCATCGCGCGGGTCACGGGCGACGTCGACCGCATCCAGAGCCTGTTCGGGACCGATCTCGCGGACCTCGTCCAGTCCCTCGCGACGCTCGCCGTCCTCGTCGTCGTCGTCGTCTCGCTCTCGCCGCAGCTCACGCTCGTCGCACTCCTCATCACGCCCGCGATCGTCGTGCCCGTCGTCCTCATCGCCAGGCGCCTTCGCGCCCTTTCACGCGCGGCGCGCGAGCGCATGGGGGACCTCACGGGCGTCCTGTCGGAAACGATCCGGGGGGCGCGCGTCGTCCAGGCGTACGGGGCCGAGGCGTGGGAGAGCGAGCGCTTCTCGGAGGTGAACGAGCGCACGTTCCGTCTCGCGCGCAAGGGGGCGCGCGTCATGGCGTTCTCGTCGCCCCTCGTCGAGACGGCCTCCGTCCTCGCGTTCCTTCTCCTCCTCGGCTATGCGACGACGCGCATCACGGCGGGCAAGATGACGCTCGGCACGTTCATCTCGTACGGCGTGGGGCTCGCAATGATGTACCAGCCGTTCAAGCGCGCGACGCGCACGAACCTCGCCCTTCAGCACGCGCTGGCGTCAGCGCGCCGCCTCTTCGAGGTGCTCGACGCTCCGAACGACGTCGTCGATCGGCCCGAAGCCAGACCGATCGTGGGCATCGCCCGCGAGATTCTCTTCGAGGGTGTCTCCTTCGCGTACGGCGATGGCGAGCCCGTCCTCGCGGGCGTGGATCTGACCCTTCGCCGCGGCTCGGTCACCGCGCTCGTGGGCCCTTCCGGCGCGGGAAAATCCACGCTCGCCGCGCTTCTCCCGCGCTTCATGGATCCGACGGCCGGCCGTGTCACCCTCGATGGAATCGACCTTCGCGACGTGACGCTTGCTTCGCTCCGTGCGCGCATCGGCCTCGTCACCCAGGACGTCGTCCTCTTCGACGACACCGTGCGGCGCAACGTCGCCTACGGCCGTCCCGAGGCGGCCGAGACGGACGTCCGCGACGCCCTCGGCGCCGCGAACGCCATCGCGTTCGTCGACGCCCTTCCCGACGGTCTCGACACGCGGGTGGGGGAAGGAGGCGGACGCCTCTCGGGCGGCCAGCGCCAGCGGCTCGCGATCGCGCGCGCGATCCTCAAGGACCCGCCGATCCTCGTCCTCGATGAGGCCACATCGGCGCTCGACGCCGAGAGCGAGCGGGCCGTGCAGGAGGCTCTCGAGCGTCTCATGGCTGGACGCACCGTCCTCGTGATCGCGCACCGGCTCTCCACCGTGCGCCGCGCCGACCAGCTCGTCGTCCTCGACGGAGGCAGAATCGTGGAGCGCGGGCGGCACGCGGACCTCCTCGCGGCCGGAGGGTTGTATCGTCGCCTCCACGACCTTCAGGTTTTCGAAGCGCCGGCCGAGGCGACGAAGGCGGGGAGCAGAGAATGAAGTCCATGACCGGTTTCGGCCGCGCGGCGGCGACGCTGCCGGATGGCACCGAGGCGAACGTCGTCGTGCGCGGCGTAAACCACCGCTTCCTGGACGTCGCCCTCAAGCTGCGTGACGAATATGCCGCGCTCGAGCCGGCCATTCGAAAGGCCGTGGCGGCGGTCGCGGCACGGGGGCACGTCGACGTCCTCGTGCGGACAACGCGGCCGGCGGGGGCCGGCGTCAAGATCGACATGGATGCGGCAGAAAGATACGCGAGGGAGTGGAGAGAAGATTCTTCGAAAAGGGGATTGCCGGGGGAGCTCACGGCGCGCGACCTCCTGAGTCTGCCGGGCGTCCTACGCGCCGAGGAGAACGCGGACGGGGACTCTTCCTTCGAAGCGTCTCTCCTCGATCTCGTCGATAAGGCGCTGCGCGAGTTCGACCAGACGCGCGCTCGCGAAGGCGCGGCTCTCTTTCTTACCTTCGAAGAAATTCTTCAAAGAATCGACAAGGGCATCTCGCTGCTCGACGCGGCACGGGCGGGGATCTCGGACCGAATCGCCGCCTCGCTTCGCGAGCGCATCGCGAAGCTGGCCGCAGGCGTGGCGCTCGACGACGGGCGGCTCGAACAGGAGGTCGCTCTCCTCGCCGACCGCGCCGACATCACCGAGGAGATCGACCGCCTGAAGACCCACCTCGCCGAGCTGCGGCGCCTTCTTGCGGCGGGAGGGCCCATCGGCCGCCGACTCGATCATCTCGCGCAGGAGATTCACCGCGAGGTCAACACCTCCGGCTCGAAAGTCCGGGAGACGGGCGCCATCCGCCTCGTGCTCGACCTGAAAGCCGATCTCGAAGCCTTCAAGGAACAGGTTCAGAACGTCGAATGAAAGGCGCGCCGTGAGCCGGGGTGACCTCTTCATCGTCTCGTCGCCCTCGGGAGCGGGGAAGACGACCCTCATCCGTCGGGTCCTCGACGACCCGCGGATCGGCGGCACGCTGCACTTCTCGGTATCCCACACGACGCGCCCGCCGCGGACCGGCGAGCGTGACGGGATCGAGTACCACTTCGTGGACGGGGCCGGATTCCGGGCGATCGAAGTCCGCGGCGGATTCCTCGAATGGGCCGTCGTGCACGGCAACCTCTATGGCACGTCGCGGGCGGAGGTCGAGCCGCGCCTCGAAAGAGGCCTGGACGTTCTCCTCGACATCGACGTCCAGGGGGCACGCCAGGTGCGTTCCCACGTGCCCGAGGCCGTGAAAGTGATCGTCTTCCCACCCTCCCGCGAAGTCCTGGAGGCGCGGCTCAAGGCCCGGGCCTCCGACACGCCAGAGGTCGTCGTTCGCCGGCTCGCCGCGGCGCGCAAGGAGATGGAAGAGTGGGGCGAGTTCGACTATGCGATAATCAACGAGGATTTGGAGGCCGCGGTGGACGAGCTTCGCTCGATCCTCGTGGCGCGGCGGGCGGGAAAAAGCCGCCGGCGCGAGCGCCTCGAAGCAATCCTCAGGAGCTTCGCGCCCTGAACCTCACGGAGGACATTCTCTTCATGTCACAGCTTCCGCCGAACGTCGAGTCGAAGTTCCGCCTCGTCCACATCGCCTCCCGGCGCGCCGAGCAGCTCGTCCAGGGCGCGCGCCCGAAGATCGAGAGCAAGCACGCGAAGGTGACGCGTATCGCGCTCGAAGAGGTGAATGCCGATCTCGTGCGCTGGCAGCTCTCATCGCCCGAGCCGGCCTCGGAAGAGGTCCCGGCCGCCGATCCGCTCCCGACCGAGTGATCTTCGGGTGACCCCCGCGCGGCCCCGCCCAGGCTCCGACGCGCTCAGGGAAACCCTCGCTTATTACCGCGACCTCGGCGTGGCGGAGCTGTATCTCGATGAAAGGTTCGAAGAGCACGAAGAGATTTCTAATCCTCCAAAACGACCTGCTTCAGAGGTTGCCGCCCTGCTCCAGCCTCTCGCTCACGAAGTCTCCGGCTGCCTCAAATGCAGGCTCTGCAAGACCCGCAAGCAGACCGTCTTTGCCGACGGCTCGCCGGGAGCCCGGATCATGTTCGTCGGGGAGGCACCCGGCGCCGACGAGGACGCGCAGGGCGTGCCGTTCGTGGGCCGCGCGGGGCAGCTCCTCACGAGGATGATCGAGGACGGCATGGGCCTCCCGCGTTCGTCGGTCTACATCGCGAACGTGCTGAAGTGCCGGCCGCCCGACAACCGAAATCCCGAGCCCGACGAGATCGCCGCCTGCCGCGGCTACCTCGAAAGCCAGATCGACCTCGTGAAGCCCGAGGTGCTCGTCGCCCTGGGCAAGTTCGCAGCCCATTTTCTTCTCGAGACCGAGGAAGGCATCACCCGCCTCCGCGGCAAGTGGGGAAGCTATCGCGGCATCCCTGTCATGCCAACACTTCATCCCTCGTACCTTCTGAGGCAGCCGGCCCAGAAGAAGGAGGCGTGGGCGGATCTGCTCGCCGTGCTCGCGAGGCTCGGGATCGAGGCCCCGACGCGCAAGGGGAAAACGTCGTGAACCTCCGCGCTCGCCACGTCTTCCTCGTGCTCGCGGTGGCCGCGGCGATCGCGGCCGCGGCTCTCCTTCTGACGAGGCAAGGCCGCAAGCCGGCCCGCACCGCGCCGCCCGCGTCTTTGGCCGATGGACACGGCCTCGACGCGTCGGGCCGGACAAAGGCCGAACGCTTCGCGGTGGAGGAGGCCCTCGAAGCCTTCAAAAAGGAAGGGCTCTTTCTCCGGGCCGCCGAGGACGGCGACGCCCCGGAATCCGACGAGCACCGGGACCTCGAGGATGTCTACGGGGTCTACCATCCGTTTTTCGTTCGCGGGGATCTCGATGGCGACGGGCGCCTCGACTTCGCGCAGGCGTTCGTGGAAAAGGGCTCCGGCGGCCCCTGGTTCCATGTGGCGGTTTTCTTCGGCACGGGCGACGGCTCGTTCCAGAAGCCCATCTGGGTCGAGCGCGCGATCTCGCTGGCCGCCGGCGACCTCACGATCGAGCGTTCGCTCCTCATCGTGACGCCCGATCTCGGCCTCGATCCCGCGCGCCGCTGGCGCTGGGAGCCGGCCGAGAAGCGCTTCGTCGACGCGGACGAGGTCTCACGCCGGAACGACCCGGCCGACGACGACGCGCCCGACGAGACGCCGGACCAGAGGCCGAGGGCGCGCGTCTGACGCGCGTCGCGCTTCTCCTTCCCAACCGCTTTCCCGGGCTGCCGAGCTACCGGGTGCCGGAGGACGTCGGGTCCCTCGTCCCGGGCGCGCGCGTCGCGGCGCCGTTCGGAAGCGCGCTCGCGACGGGCCTGGTGGTTTCGCTGGATCCGCCGCCTCCCCCCGAAGGCGCGGTGGAGCGCGACATCGTGGCGGCGCTCGACGACGCGCCGTTTCTCGCGGAGCGCCTCGTGAAGGTGTTGGTGCGCGCCGCGGCGTACTACATCGTGCCGCCGGGCGAGCTTCTCCGGGCCGCGGTTCCGGCGCGCCTGCTCGGAGCGTCCGAGGCGGTCTACGTGCCCACGCCTCACGCCGTCGGTGCCCCTCTCGAGGGCGTCGCCGGCGAGATCCTGAGCACGCTCCTCGAAGCGGGGGAGGCCCGCCTCGCCGAGCTCGCCGCTCGCGCGGGACGAAAGGGTCTCGCCTCGGCGCTCAAGCAGCTCCTCGCGGACGGCCTCGTCCGCATCCGTTCCGAGAACCTCCGTGCCGCCTCGGCTCCGTCGGACCGGGCCTGGGTCGCGCGTCCTGCGCCGGCCGACCATCCCGCGTTCCAACGCGCGCCGAAGAGGCGCTCGCTCCATGCGCACCTCCTCGCGCTCGGCCGACCGGTCTCGTCCGAGGAGCTGCGCCTGGCGGGCGGCTCGCCCGCCGTTCTCGGCGCCCTCGTGAAGGCGCGGCTCGTTTCCCCCGTCGAAACCGAGCGCCGCGCGGACATCACGCGACACGTCGGCGGCGCCTCCCAGGACCGCAGGCCCATCCCGACAGCCGCGCAGCGCGTGGCGATCGACGCCATCTCGGAAAGCGTCCGCGTGCATGGCTCGAAGGAGTTCCTTCTCGATGGTGTCACCGGCAGCGGCAAGACCGAGGTGTACCTCGCCGCGCTCGAGGCCGCGCGCGAGGCGGGCCGGCGCGGCATTCTCCTCGTGCCTGAGATCGCGCTCGCGCCCGCGCTCGTGAGGCGGCTCGTGGCGCGCTTCGGCGACCGGGTCTCGCTTCTCCACAGTGGCCTGTCCGATGGTGAGCGCGCCGCCGAATGGGAACGCGCGCGGCGCGGGGAGGTGGACGCCGTCGTGGGTCCTCGCTCGGCGGTCTTCGCGCCGCTGCCCGAGCTCGGCCTCATCGTCCTCGACGAGGCGCACGACGCTGCCTACAAGCAGGGGGAATCGCCGCGATACGACGCGCGCGCCGTGGCCCGGGTGCGCGCGCACGAGGAGGGCGCCACGCTCGTCCTCGGCTCGGCGACTCCCTCGATGGAGCAGGAGCGCGCCGCTCGCGAGGGTCGTCTGCCGCGTCTCGTCCTGCCCGAAAGGCCGGGGGCCCGCGCGCGCGCGACGGTCGAAGTCGTCGATCTCAGAAAGGAAAACCCGCGAGAAGGAGATCATGGCCGCATCCTCCTGGCGGCGCGCACCGCGGAAATCCTGTCGGAATGCTTCGAAAGGGGAGAGCAGGCGATCCTCCTCCTCAACAGGCGGGGGTTCTCACCCAGCCTGCTCTGCCGCGCGTGCGGCGAAGACTTCCGCTGCGGAAACTGCTCGGTCGCCCGCACGTACCACCGCCGGCGCGAGAATTTGCTGTGCCATTACTGCGGGGACGACATCCGCCGCCCGCCGGCTTGCCCGAAGTGCGGCTCAGACGCGCTTCAGCCCATCGGCTTTGGAACGGAGCGTCTGGCAGAACGTTTCGAGGAGCGCTTTCCGGGGATCTCCTACGCCGTTCTCGACCGCGACGCGGCGGCCCGTCGTGGCGGCGCCGCGGGCGTTCTCATGAATTTCGAGGCGGGGCGCGCGCAGGCGCTCCTCGGCACGCAGATGGTCGCGAAGGGGCACGACTTCCCAAACGCGACGGCGCTGGCCGTACTGGACGCGGACGCGCTCCTCTCGTTTCCCGACTTCCGCTCGGCCGAGCGGACGTTCCAGCTCGTGACACAGGCCGCGGGGCGCGTGGGCCGGGGCGACAGGCCCGGTGTCGTCGCCGTTCAGACGTCCCGGCCCGATCACGAGGCGATTCGTGCCGCGGTGAAGCAGGACCATCCCTCGTTCGCCGATGCCGAGCTGCGGTTTCGCAAGGCGTTCCGCTATCCGCCCTACACGCATCTCCTCCTCGCGCTCTTCGCAGACGTCGAGCTGCCGAAGGCTCACCATGCGGCGGGCGCCGCGCTCGCGGCGCTCGCGTCAGCCGAAGTCGCTCGGGAGATCCGCATCCTCGGCCCGGCTCCGGCGCCACTCGAAAGGCTGAAGGGCCTCTGGCGCTACCACCTCGTCGTCAAGGCCGAACGCCGCGAAGCCATCGCGGAGGCCGGCCGCCTTCTCGCGGCGCTGCCCGATCCGCCGAAGCTGGACGTCGACCCGCAGAACCTGCTTTGATGGACATCGGGCGCGGGGGCGGATGAACGACAGAGCGAAGAACCTCCTGACGCTCAGCGTCTCAACCCTCCTGTCGTTCCTCGTCGTCGAGGCCGCGAGCCGGATTCTCGTCGGGCGGCGGACGCCGCTTGGAATGCGGTTCGAGGAGCCGATCCTTTACACCTACGCGCCGCGTACCCGGATCCAGGACATGGTTCTCAACGACGTCGGCTGCATCGGAGACGACGCTCTCCCGGAAAACGCCCAGGGCGGCCGCGCCGAGACCCGCGTCCTCCTCCTCGGTGGCTCGACATCGTTCTCCGCGCGGTACGTCTCTTCCGTCAAGGAGTCTTTACAGGCGATGCATCCGGGTAGCCGGTTCCGCGTCATGAGTTGCGGCAGACCCCGCTACACGTCCTGGGTGAACCGGGTGAACCTCGAACGGAATGCCCCGGTGTGGTCCCCTGACGTCATCGTCTACTACGAGGGGATCAACGACAACATCTACAACTCGTTTCCCTGGCTCGACGGAGCGCCGGCTATCGGGTACTTCGACGCCAGGTCCCTCCACTCCTCGGTCTTCCTCGATCTCCTGCGCTACCACTTGGTCGATAAGGCGCTTCGGTCCGTGCCCGACTTCAAGACCCGGCCGCTGCGGAGCCCGGCGATCTACGAGGAGAACGTCCGGCGCATCGTCGAGATCGCCCGTGGGCGGAACGCCAGCGCCATCTTGGCCACATTTGCCATCGCGCTGCCAACTTCCGACGAGGCTCTTCTCCTGCGGATTCGCTCCGAGGAAAGCGTCATGCGCCACTTCTGGGGCAACATTCCATCGACGCTTGCGGGCGTGCGGGCGCACAATCTGGTGATCGAGGCCCTGGCAGAGCGCCTCGGACTTCCGCTGGCTCACGTCGCGGAGGCGATTCCGCACGACGCCGAACACTTCGGGGACATCTGTCACTTGACGGACGCCGGGAATGAGATCCTTGGCCGCATCGTCGCGGCTGCCGTACAAGTCGGCCAAGACCAGGACGCCAAGTCGGCGCAGGATCCCAAAGGAGCTCCGTAGAGCGGCGCCGAGGGGCCTCTGCTACAGTCTCAGGATGGCGAACGAGGCCCAGTTCGACGAGCCGATCCACCGTGTGAAGCGGCGGCTCGAGGAGCTGAAGAGCTTCGCGGAGAGCCCCGCGCGCGATCGCGAGGTCGAGAAGCTCGAGGAGAAAGTCCAGAAGCTCTCCCGCGAGATCTACGAGAACCTCACGCCCTGGCAGAAGACGCTGGTCGCGCGGCACCCGAACCGGCCGTTCACGCTCGACTATGTGCGCGTCCTGATCCGCGATTTCGTGGAGTGGCACGGGGACCGTGCGTTCGCGGACGATCCGGCGATCGTCGCGGGCTTCGGGTTTCTCGGGGCGCGCGCGGTGGCCGTGATCGGACACCAGAAGGGCCGCGACACGCGGGAAAAAATCCGGCGCAACTTCGGGATGCCGCGCCCCGAAGGCTACCGCAAGGCGCTCAGGGTGATGAAGCTCGCCGAAAAGTTCGGCAAGCCCGTCCTCTCGTTCATCGACACGCCGGGCGCCTTCCCCGGCCTCGAAAGCGAGGAGCGGGGCGTCGCGGAGGCCATCGCCCGGAATCTTCTCGAGATGTCCGCGCTTAGGACTCCCATCGTCACGTCCGTCATCGGCGAGGGCGGCTCCGGCGGAGCGCTCGGGATCGGAATCGGCGACGTCGTCCTCATGCTCGAGCACTCGGTCTATTCCGTGATCTCGCCCGAGGGCTGCGCCGCGATTCTCTGGAAGGACCAGGCCCGCGCCAAGGAGGCCGCCGAAGCGATGCGACTGACGGCGGCGGACTGCAAGGCGCTGGGCGTCATCGACGAGGTGCTGCCCGAGCCTCCGGGCGGGGCGCACGCGGACCCCGTCGCNNACCATCGATACCGTCGGCCGGGCGATCGACGAGCGGCTGGAGCGCCTCGCGCGTCTGCCTGTCGAGACGCTCCTCGAGGCGCGCTACGCGAAATTCCGCGCCATGGGGGCCTGGGAGAGCGCGTGAGCGCGCGGGTGCGCGCGCCGCGCCTCGTGCGGCGCCACCTTCGGCCTCAGCATCCGGACGCGGCGGCACGCCTCTCCCGGGAGCTCGGCCTGCCCGCGGCCGCGGCGCGCGCCCTGGCGGCGCGCGGGTTCGAAGACGTCGAGGCCGCGCGCACTCATCTCGCTCCCGCTCCGGATGCGCTTCACGACCCGTTTGCGATGGCGGGCATCCCCGCCGCCGTGGAGCTCCTCGCGGCGACGGCCCGGCGCGGCGGGCGCGTCGTCGTCTTCGGCGACTACGACTGCGACGGAGTGGGCGCGCTCGCGATCCTCGTGACGGCGCTCCGAAAGCTGGGCGCTGATGCGCGGCCCTTCATCCCGCACCGGCTACAGGACGGCTACGGGCTTCGCGCCCCGACGCTCCGGCGCGCGCTCGAGGAGCACGATCCGGAGGGCGTCGTGACGGTGGACTGCGGCATCACGGCCGTGGAGACCGTGGCCGAGGCGACGAGCCGCGGCGTCTACGTCGTCGTCACCGACCATCACCTGCCTCCCGCCGCCCTGCCGGAGGGCGCCGTGCTCGTGGATCCGAAGGTGCCGGGCTGCCGATACCCTTTCAAGGAGCTTTGCGGCGCGGGCATCGCATGGAAGCTGGCCGAGGCTCTTTTCATCCATTCCGGTGAGCGCGTGGGAGTCGACACGGCCGGGCGCCGCCGCTGGCTCGCCTCTCTCGCGAAGATCGCGGCCCTCTCGACCGTGGCCGACATGGTGCCTCTGACCGGAGAGAACCGCGTCCTCGTCTCGTGGGGCCTTTCGGGCCTCGCGGATCCGCGCGCTCCCGGGCTCGCCGCGCTCCTCAGGCGCGCCGGCGTCCCTGCGGGCCGCGCTCCCTCGACGCGTGAGGTGGCCTTCCGCATCGCCCCCCGCCTGAACGCGATGGGGCGCCTCGACCACGCGGCGCGCGCCTTCGAGCTCCTCACGACATCCGATGCCGCCCGGGCGGAGATCCTCGCCGGCGAGATCGAAGCCGCGAACGACGAGCGCCGCGCGGTTCAAGAACGCGTCGTCGACGCCGTTCTGACGCGCCTCGCCGACCGGTTCGATCCGGTTCGCGACGCCATCGTCGTCGAAGCCGGGGAGGCGTCGGACGGTTGGCACCGCGGCGTGCTCGGGATCGCGGCATCGCGTGTCGCGAAGGAGCTGGCGCGCCCCGTGCTTCTCCTTGCCCGCGAAGGAGACGTCGTGTCGGGCAGCGGGCGCACGCACGGGAAAACGCCGCTCTTCGAACGGCTCGCGCCTGTGGCACGGCGCTACACATCCGAGTTCGGGGGCCACGCCGCCGCGCTCGGTCTCACGATGCCGGCGGTGTCTTTCGAGGCCTTTCGCGACGACCTCCGCGCGGCGTTCTCAGAGGCCCGCGACGAAGAGGAGTGGGCCGAGCAGATCGTCGTCGACACCGAGGTCGAAGCGCCCGAAGCGGACGATTCCCTCGCGCGCGCCCTCGAACGGTTCGAACCGCACGGCCAGGAGAACCCGAGGCCGCTCCTCGGCTTCCGCGGCCTCGAGTGGGACGGCCGTGGCCGTGCGGTCGGCAAGCGGGGCCTGCGCGTCTCGCTCGCCTCGAACGGGCGGTGCCTGGAAGCCGTGGGCTGGACGCTTGCCGATATCCCGCCGGCCGCCCGCGCCGGATGCGTGGACGTGGCCGCGAACCTCGCGATCGACTCCTACACGGGCCGGCCCTCCCTCACGATCGTCGACCTCGCCCCGGCGGCTCCTTGACGCGCTTCCGGCGGATCGCCCGCACGTTCGTCGCCGCCCTCGCGACCGGATTCACGCTCTTGGTCCTTTTTTCGTACCACAAGCCCGGCGCGCGGACAGAGGGCGCCCGCGACCCGGTGGCCGAGACGCTGCTCCGCGAGGCAGGAGGGAAGCGCGACACGATGCGCTTCCGCGACTTCCAGTACGACGAGACGCGGGCCACCGAGGGCCGCTACCGCGTGCGCGCCTCCGAGGCGGTCAAGTTCGAGGAGAAGGGGGAGAAAATCTTCCGCCTCAAGGACGTCGTCTTCGAGTCGAGAGAGGACGCGGGTGAGCGGGTCGTCGCGGTTCGGGCGCCGCGCGCGGAACTCGTCGAAGGCTCGAGCGCGTTCCGCGTCTTCGACGGCGTCAGGGTCGAGGGCGAGGAAACGAGTCTCAGCGCGGCGTCGTTCCGGTACGACCCCACGCTTCGCGTTCTCGCCTCGGAGGGCCCCGTCGCCGCGCTCCGCGGCGGACTCGTCGCCCGCGCCGCCTCGGGACAGCTCGACGTCCGCGACGGACGTCTCGTCCTCGACGGAAGCGCCCGCATACGCGGGCGGGGGGATGGCGGACGCGCCGTCGACCTCGCCGCCCCGCACGTCGTCATCTCGCGCGACGGGAAGCTGGAGGCCACGGGTGGCGCCGTCCTGAAGACGGACCGCTTCGTCGTCCGGAGCGAATCCGTCTCCCGGCTCGCCGAGGTCGACGGGAGCCGGCTCAAAGCGGCGGGGAACGCGTTCCTTCTCGTTCTGAGCGACGGAAATCAACCGCCAGCCGCGACGACCGCGCAGGGTGACGTTCTCGAGATCCGGGTGGATGCGGCGGGGCAGCCCTCTGCCCTCGAGGCTGCGGGAGCCGCGGCGGGCCTGGCCCGCCTCGACATCGGGCCTTCGGTTCTGGCGGGAGCCCGCCGTGCCCGCGCGCCGCGCTTTTCGGGCCGATTCGAGAACGGCCGAATCCGCGAACTCACCGTGCCGGAGCACCTCGACGCGGCCGAAACCGGCCGGGTCGGGGGACCTCCTGGCTCCGGGCTGCGCACGCTGGTGGCGGGTTTCGCGCGCGTTCTCTTCCAGCCGGACGGGCGCTCGATCGAGACGGCGACCTTCGAGAACGGCGTGGAATCCACCGACGGCACGCGGGCGACCCTCAAAGCGCCGCATGGCACGCTGCGCGGTCGCGACGAGACCGCAGTCTTCTCGGGCGACTCCGGTGTTCCCGCGCGCTATCGCGACGAGCGCGGCGCGATCACGGCCCGCACGCTCTCGTGGAGCGCCCGCGACGAACGCGTCGACGCCGCTGGAGCCGTGAAAGCCTCGTACGCGCCCGGCGCCGGACAGCCGGGCTTCCTTGGGGGAGACGGGAAGAGCCCCTTTTTCTCGGAGTCCGACACGTTGCGGCTGATGACCCGCGTGTCGAAGCTTTTCCTCAGCGGCTCGGTTCGCGCCTGGCAGAACGAGAACGTCCTGCGCTGCGGCTCCCTCGAGCTCGACGACGTGGCAAAGACGCTGCGCGCCGAGCAGAAGGTCCAGGCCTTCTTCCGGCGTGAGACGACTCCGGTGAAGGGGAAAACGCCGCCCCCCGGCGGACGCGCGAGCGAGACCGTCAACGCGGCGGGAGACGTTCTCGTGCACCGCGAGGCGGAGCGCTTCGTTCGCCTCGAAGGGCATGCGACCATGACGTCCGGAGTCTTTACGTTGAGTTCTGACGTCACGGACATCCGCCTCGCACCGGATCGCACGATCGAATACACGGAGGCGCGGGGCACCGTCGTCGTGGAGGACCGCGCCGACCATCGCAGGGGAGAAGGTGCGAAGGCCATCTGGCGGCCCCAGACCGAGGCCGTCACGCTGGAAGGCTCGCCGGCGACCGCGCTCGACGGCAAGGGAAACCGCTCCACGGGTGCCGTTCTGACGTTTCGGCAGGGGCGCTCGCAGGTGGACGTGGAGACGGGCGGGACCGTGCCGACGGAGACGATTCTCAAACCGGAGGGCTCATGAGCGCGGCTTCGCCGGTCCTCGAGGCACGCGACCTCGCGAAGGCATACCGGGGTCGCACGGTCGTGAATCGCGTGTCGATCCTCGTCACGGCGGGCGAAGTCGTGGGTCTCCTCGGCCCAAACGGAGCGGGAAAGACCACGACGTTCTCGATCGTCGTCGGGCTCGTGGCACCCGACGCCGGCTCGGTCCTTCTCGACGGGCAGGACATCACGACGCTCCCGATGTATCGCAGGGCGCGGCGCGGTCTCGGCTATCTGCCTCAGGAGGCGTCGATCTTCCGGAAGATGACCGCCCTCGAGAACCTGCTCGCGATCCTCGAGACGTTTCCCGGAGAACGGACGGCGCGCGAAGAGACCGCGCGGAGCCTTCTCGACCGCTTCAAGCTCTCTCACCTCGCCCACGCGGTGGCCGACACGCTCTCGGGAGGCGAACGGCGCCGACTCGAGATCGCCCGCGCCCTCACCTTGTCGCCTCGCTTCATGCTTCTGGACGAACCGTTCGCCGGCATCGACCCGATTACCGTGCTCGACCTTCAGCAGGTGATCCGGGACCTCGCGGCCGCCGGGATCGGCGTGCTCATCACGGACCACAATGTACGCGACACGCTCGCGATCGTGGACCGCGGCTACATCATTCACGCCGGCGCCATCTTCCGGACGGGATCTCCCGCCGAGCTCTCCTCCGACCCCGAAGTGCGCCGCGTCTATCTCGGCGAGCGCTTCCGGCTCGACTGAGTCCTGACGCGCGGGGCTAGAATCAACATGGCCCCCGGCTGACGGGAGCTCCGGAAAAACATTGGGACTCGAACAGAAACTTTCGCTGAGGCTCTCGCAGCGGCTCGTTATGACGCCGACGTTACAGCAAGCCATCAAGCTGCTGCAGATGACGCGCCTCGAGCTGCAGGACGTCGTGAACCAGGAGCTGGTCTCGAACCCGGTGCTCGAAGAACAGGATCCCGAGAACCCGGGCACGCCCGATGACGATTCCGGCGCCGCCGAGACGCGCGAGCGGCAGCTCGCCGAAACACCGGACACGGGAATGGGGGACGTCGACGCCGCGCCCGAGGAGGCCGAGGGAACCTCGGAGCCTGTCGCCGCCGCCCCCGCCGAAACGCCCGCTCCCGAGCCGGTCGTCGACGCCCCGTCCGAAACCCTGCAGGACGCCCTCGGCGACATCGACCTCGAGACCTACTTCGGCGACTACATGGACGGCACCGCGACAGCGCCCCGGATGAGCGAGCAGGCCGAGGAGTTTTCGCTCGAAAACCGGGCCGGCGCGCCGCCCGGCCTGGAGGCGCATCTCACGGAGCAGCTCGGCGTCTCGGACGCGCCTCCGGGCGTGCGCGAGGCGTGCGGATTCCTGATCGGGAACGTCGACCCGGACGGCTGCCTGAGACTGACGCTCGAGGAGGTTTGCTCCGCCGTGCCGTGCGCGATGGAGACGGCTCAGAAGGCCCTCGCGCTGCTTCAGTCGTTCGACCCGTGCGGGGTCGGCGGCCGCGATCTCTCCGAGATTCTTCTCCTACAGGCGCGGGCGGCGAACATCGCGACGCCCCTTCTCGTGGAGCTCGTCACGCAGCGCTTCGCGGAGCTCGGCTCGAAGCCCGCCGCCCTTCTTGCGCGCCAGATGAACGTGCCGCTCGAGGATATCCAGCAGGCGCTGGAGTGGATCCGAAGGCTCGACCCGAAGCCGGGACGGGCGTACGACTCATCCCGGACGATCTACGTGGAGCCCGACGTCGCCGTCGTGAAGGTCGAAGAGGAGTACGTCGTCCTCTTCAACGACGACGGCTTGCCGCGGCTGCGTGTGTCGGCGCTCTACCGGCGCATGCTGCTCGCGCGGGACGGCGCCCTCGACACCGAGGGGAAGAGCTACCTGAGAGAGAAGATGCGCGCCGCGCAATGGCTCCTGAAGAGCCTCGACCAGAGAAAGCGCACGATCGTTCGCGTCGCCGAGTCGATCGTGAAGAAGCAGCGCGACTTCTTCGACTACGGCGTCGCCCACCTCAGGCCGCTCGTCCTCCGCGACGTGGCCGAGGACATTGGCATGCATGAGTCGACCGTTTCGCGTGTCGTGTCGAACAAGTGGATGGCGACTCCGCGAGGCCTCGTCCCGATGAAGTTCTTCTTCCATTCGGCGATTGCCTCGTCAGTGGGGGAGGACGTGTCCTCGCTCGCCGTGAAAGGCAAGATCAGGACCCTCGTCGAGGCGGAGGACCCCGCGCATCCGGTCTCGGACGCGCGCCTCGCCGAGCTGCTTCTTCGCGACGGGATTCGCATCGCGCGCCGCACGGTGGCGAAATACCGCGAGGAGCTTCGCATTCCCGCGAGCTCGATCCGCCGCGTCGGGGCGCCCGTGCCCACCGCCGAGGCGAACCCGGCGGAACCCGAGCAGGTCGGCGTGCCACACCCTGCCCATGCCGACCCAGAGGAGGAACCATGAAGACCGTTTTCACGGCTCGGCACATCCGGCTCCACCCACGCGTTCGCGAGATCGTCCAGGCGAAACTCGCGAAGCTCGAGCGAACGATGCCGGGCCGCGCCGAGGCGCACGTCGTCGTGACGGCGGGCCGCAAGGACGTGGAGGTCGAGGTCAGCGTGACGGGCGGCCATGGCACGCTCACCGCCACGGCGCGCGCGGCCGACCAGCCGAGCGCCGCGCAGGACGTCATGGACCGGATCGCGGCGCAGGCCGTCAAGACGAAGGCGAAGGTGAAGAGCGTGAAAAAGCGCGTCTCTTCCGCGGTCCGGCGCCCCGCGGTCTGGACCGCGAATCAGCCAGCCGAGCCGGCGCCGCCCGCCGGACACCGGCGCGAGACCTTTTCGCCGCGCGCGATGTTCGAGGAGGACGCCCTCACCGCCTTCGCCGCCTCCCGTCGCGAGGTCCTGGTCTTCCGCGATCCGGCCTCTGATCACGCCTTGCGCTTTCTGTACCGGCGCCGCGACGGGACGCTCGGCCTGGTCGTCCCCGAGTAGAAAATGCGAGACCCGGCCGAAACGAAACCTTCGGTGCGCGCCGGCGACCTGCGATCGCCCTTGCTCGCGTCCCTCGGCCTCCAGCTCGTCGCGGGCCACAACGGTCTTGAGCGGCCCGTCGACTGGCCGCGCGTGCAGAAGCCCGGCCTCGCCATGGCGGGCTTCATGGGCTACGTGAAGCCCAATCGTGTCCAGATCCTCGGCCAGAGCGAGTTCGACTTCCTGAAGACGCTTCCCGTCAGCACCGCCCGCGCGCGCCTCGACGCCTTCACCGCGCTTTCGCTGGCCTGCGTCGTGGTCACGAAGGGAATCGAACCGGGATCGATCCTCACGAGCTTTTGCCGCCGGCGCGGCATCCCGCTCTTCGTGACCTCGCGCATGACGAGCATCGTCATCGAAGGTCTCACGGCATTTCTCGAGGAATCGCTCGCGCCGCGCGCGACGCTTCACGGCACCCTCCTCGAGGTCGGCGGCCTCGGAACGCTCCTCCTCGGCGACTCGGGCGTCGGCAAGAGCGAGTGCGCGCTCTCCCTCGTCCAGCGTGGCCACCGGCTCGTGGCGGACGACCTCGTCGTCGTGCAGCGCTTTCCGAACGACGTCCTCATCGGGTCCTCGTCCGGGCTCATCCGTCATCACATGGAGCTGCGCGGCCTCGGCATCGTGAACGTCCCGATGCTCTTCGGCGTGGCCGCCGTTCTCGAGAGGCATACGGTCGAGTTCGTCATTCAGCTGACCGACTGGAACTCCCAGGAGAAGATCGACCGCCTCGGGCTCGACGAGGAGTTCGAGGACATCCTCGGCGTCGCCGTGCCGCGCGTGCGGATGCCGGTCGCGACGGGCCGCGACGTCGCCCTCCTCGTCGAGATCGCGGCCCGCAACCATCTTCTCAAGCGGCGCGGGTTCAACGCGGCCCGCGAGATCGCCGCGAAAGTCCACGACGAGATCGCGCGGAAGTCGGCATCCGATCGCTTCACGGTCGGGCGGCGGACCCGACGGAAGCTCTCTGCCCGCGAGAGGACCCGGTGACGGGGAACGCGTCGCGCCTCGTCGTTGCCACAGGACTTTCCGGCTCCGGGAAATCCTACGTTGCCAATGCGCTCGAGGACATCGGCTACACGACGGTCGACAACCTGCCGCTCTCTCTCCTCGAGGAGTTCGCCGGCGAGGTGGCTGCGGGTCGGGTGCCGCGCCGCAAGAACGCCGTCGTCCTCGACGTCCGCAACCCCGACTTCGCCGAGCGTTTCCCGGGCCTTCTCGAGAAGCTTCGCCAACGACTCCCGATCACGGTCCTTTTTCTCGACTGTGACGACCGGACGCTCCTCAACCGCTTCTCGGCGACCCGGAGGCCGCACCCGCTCGCCGACGGACGCTCCCTTGAGGAGGCGGTCGCGTTCGAGAGACGCCTGCTGGCCGAAGTAAAAGCGAAGTCCGACCTGGTGATCGACACGACGGCGATGACCGTTCACGAGCTGAGGGCCGCGGTCGCCCAGCATTTCCGGGAGCCGGGAGATCCCGGAGTTCTCGCCGTGTCGCTCGTCTCCTTCGGCTTCAAGCACGGAAACCCCGCCGCTCTCGACCTCTGTTTCGACGTGCGCTTCCTCGCGAATCCGCATTTCGACGCGCGCCTCAGGGCCCGGTCGGGGCGCGACCCGGAGGTCGCGCGATTCATCGAGGCCGGCGAGCAGACCGAGCCCTTCTACGCCCACCTCAAGGATTTCCTCGCTTTCTGTCTTCCGAACTACCGGCGCGAGAACCGGGCGTACCTCACGATCGCCATCGGGTGCACGGGAGGCCGGCACCGCTCCGTCTACGTCGCCGAGCGCCTCGCGCACGATCTCGCGACGCTGGGCTATCCCGTGAGAGTCTCGCACCGGGACGAAGCGCTCGACTGAACATGACGACGACGCCCGCCGGCCCCTTCGTGGGCCTCCTCCTTCTGTCACACGGACCGCTCGCGAACGCACTGCGCGAGACGGTGCACATGCTCGAGCCTGATGAGCCCGACGACCTCAGCGCCCTCTCGCTCGCGTGGGACGAGTCACCGGAGCCGGCGAGCCGGCGGCTCGAGAAGGCGATTTCCGAAAGCAACCGCGGGAAGGGCGTTGTCGTCCTGACGGACATGTTCGGCGGCACTCCGTCGAACCTCGCGCTCGCATTCCTCGAGCCGGGAACGATCGAGATCGTCTCGGGCATGAACCTTCCGATGGTGGTGAAGGCGCGCGCCCTCGCGCGCGAGGGCGTGAGCCCGCGCGATATCGCGCACACGCTTGTCGAACGCGGACGCCGTGCCATCGTCGCCGCCGCCGAGCTCGTGGACGGCCCTTTAGGGGGGCCTCGACGGTGAAGGAGGCGACCCTGACGCTCAAGAACCGGCTCGGCCTGCACGCGCGCGCCGCCGCGAAGCTCGTCCACACCGCCTCGTCGTTCGACGCGAAAGTCACGCTCTCGCGGGACGGCGACGATGTGGACGGCAAGAGCATTCTGGGCCTCCTGCTCCTCGCGGCCGGCAAGGGCACGCCGCTCCTCGTGCGCGTGGAGGGAAACGACGAGGAGCAAGCTTTGGCCGCCCTCCGGGATCTCGTGGACCGCAAATTTGATGAGGTCGACTGACTCGCGGGTAAAATGACCGCGTGAAGCGTCCCCTCTCCCTCACCGGAATCCCTGTTTCTCCCGGCGTCGCGATCGGACGAGCCGTGCTGTGGGTGTCGCGAGAGGATTCCTCGCCGAAACGGGCGCTCGAGCCCGAGGAGATCGAGCCGGAGATTGAGCGATTTCGCAAGGCCGCCGAAGCCGCGGTCCAGGAAACCGAGTCCACGGCCCGGCACGTGAAAGAGCGCCTCGGCCCCGAGTACGCCGGGATTTTCCACGCGCACGCCCTCTTCCTGAAAGACCGCACGTTTCTCGGCCCGATCGAGCGCCGGATCGCGCACGAAAGGGTCAATGCCGAATGGGCGGTTGCCGCAACGACCGCCGACCTCATGGCCCGCTTCCGGAGCCTGCCGGACGAGGATTTCGCGCACAACGCCGCCGATATCGACGACGTCGGGCGCGTCCTGAAGAGGCACCTCGGCGGGGAGGAGAACTCGCGCCTGAGGATGGAGGACCTCGCGGGCGAGGCGATCGTCCTCGTGGCGGACGAGCTCACGCCTTCCGATGCCGTGCGCATCCCGCGCGACCGCGTCGTCGCCTTCGTGACCGAACGCGGCGGCCGCACCTCACATGCCGCGATCCTGGCGCGTTCCTTTGGCCTTCCCGCCGTGGTCGGCGTACCGCAGCTCCTCGCGGAAGTCGGGGAGGGCGATCGCGTCGTGGTCGACGGCCGGGACGGGCTCGTCTGGCGCGAGCCGTCCGAGGATGTCGTCGCGTTCTTCAGGGAGCGCCGCAACCAGGAGGCGCGCCGCGAAAGATCGCTCAAGGAACGCAGCCTCGGCGGCATCACCCGCACGCGGGACGGCGCCGAGGTGGCCGTGCGCGCGAACATCGAGCTCCTTAGCGAGATCGGCGATGTCGTGGAATACGGCGCCGACGGCGTCGGCCTGTTCCGGTCGGAGTTTCTCTACCTCTCCAAGGAAGGCGTCGAGTTTCCCTCCGAGGAGGAGCAGGCGGCCGCGTACCGCGAGATTCTCGAGGGGCTCGCGCCGCGCCCCGTCGTGATCCGCACGTACGACCTCGGCGGCAAGAAGGGCGCGCGTCATCTGGTCGGCTCCGACGAGTCGAATCCGGTCCTCGGACTTCGGGGCGTGCGCCTGTGCTTCGCGCGGCCCGAGATGTTCTCCACGCAGCTCCGGGCGCTGCTGGCCGCCGCGGCCGGAGGCAACTTGCGCCTCCTCGTCCCGATGGTGTCGGGGGTCGAGGAGATCCGCCGCGTGCGGACGCTCCTCAAGAAGGCCCGCGAGGACGTGCTCGAGCGGGGCATTTCGGTCCCCGATGACATCCCGCTCGGCGCCATGATCGAGGTCCCGTCGGCCGCGATGACGGCGGACCTGCTTGCGCCCGAGGTGGACTTCCTCTCCCTCGGGACGAACGACCTCATCCAGTACACGCTCGCCGTGGACCGCGCAAACGAGACGGTCTCGGATCTGTTCCGGCCGACGCATCCCGCGGTGCTGCGCCTCGTCGCGCGCGTCGCGGAGGCGGCCCGCACGGCGCAAAAGCCGCTCTCCGTGTGCGGCGAGATGGCGGCGGACCCTGCGCTCGTCATCTTGTTCCTCGGGCTCGGGATCCGCGAGTTCTCGATGGGACCGCGCACCGTGCCGATGATGAAGGAGTTTCTGCGCGGCATCTCGACCCAGGATGCAGAGCGTGTCGCGCGCGCCGCGCTCTCGCTGTCGACCGCTGACGAGGTCTCGACATTCCTCGCGCAGGAGCTGCGCGATCTCGCCGGAGACGGCGCGCCGAGAACGGCGATGCGGGCGTGAGCGAACCCCTCGGCGCTCGCCGGCCCCGAATCGTTCCAAAGCCGTGGGGCGAGGAGCGCATCTTCGCGGAGACCGGGCGCTACGCCGGCAAGCTGATCCTCATCCGGGCCGGCGAATCGCTCTCGTATCAGTACCACGACCGCAAAGAAGAGACGGTGCACGTCCTCGAGGGAACGCTCGGACTCCAGGTGGACCGGGCCGGCGAGAAGGCCGAGCTCCGCCTTGCCCCGGGACAGAGCTTTCACGTGGCCCCCGGGACGCGGCACCGGATGTATGCCCCGGAGACCGATTGTCTCGTGGTCGAGGTCTCGACGCCGGAGCTCGATGACGTGGTGCGGCTCTCCGACCGCTACGGCCGCGAAGGGACGTCGAAACCATGAAGAGAATCCTCGGAGCGGCGTTTGTCTCTCTCTCGGCCTTCGCGGCCAGCGCCGCGCAGGAGCCTGCGCTCTCCGGCCTGTCCCTGAAACCCACTCCGGCGTCGGCGACGTCCTTCACACCGGTCCCGACGCCCGCCGCGCCGGCCCTCTCCACCAAAAAGACAGATCCTTCGGGGGTCGTCGGGCGCGGTGGCTCCCTCGCGGACGTGGTCAAGCTGTCGAAGGAGGCCCGCAAGGATCAGCCGTCGAAAAAATCCCTCGGGACGATCACGAACGACAACGTCCGAAAGGGCGCCTCCCCAACTCCGACGCCCAAGGCGGCTTCGGGCAAGGGTGTCTCAGGCAAGACCGCCTCGAAGGATGCCTCTTCTCCGGCGCCGACGCCGGCCAAAGCCTACGTTCCGCGCGACGACAAAGGCCGGAGCGAGGAAGATTGGAAGCGCCTGGTGAACCACTCGAAAGCGGTCCTTGTGGAAAGCGAAGCGCGCGTGCGGGACCTCGAGACGAAGGCGAAGCAGCTCGAGAACGATTTTTACGCGATGAGCGACGGCAACCGGCGCGACGCCGTCGTCAAGCCCGCCTGGGACAAGGCGCGCGACGATCTCGCGAAGGCGCGCCAGGAGCTCGAGGACGCGCGCAAGACCGTCGAAGACCTCTCCGAGGATGCGCGAAAGTCGAACGCGCCTCCCGGCTGGCTGCGATAGCCCTCCGGCCGCCTGCTAAGCTCGCCCAGGTGAGCGAGCCGCCGTTCCGCCGCCGACCCCGCAGCGTCTTCGTTGAGACGTGGGGCTGCCAGATGAACGTGCTGGACGGGCGGCGCTTCCTCGGACTTCTTGCGCGCGAGGGATTCGTCGAGGCTTCGTCGCCCGAAGAGGCCGGCCTCATTCTGCTCAACACCTGCTCCGTGCGCGACAAGGCCGAGCAGAAGGTCTACGACCGCATCGGGCGCCTCGCGAAGCTGAAGCGGGACCACCCGGGCACCGTGCTTGGCGTCTGCGGCTGCGTGGCGCAACAGGAAGGGGAGAGCCTCCTCGAGCGCCTTCCGCACGTCGACTTCGTGCTCGGCACCGGGCGCATCGAGGCCCTGCCCTCGATTCTCCGCCGCGTGGAGGAAGAGGGCGATCGCCCCTGCGAGACCGGCTTCGACCTGGACGAAGTCGTTTACACGCCGGGCGCCATCGCGCGCGCCGTCCCGCACCGCGCCGCGATCACGGTGATCGAAGGCTGCAACAAGAACTGCACGTTCTGCGTCGTCCCCCGCACGCGAGGGCGCGAGCGTAATCGCCGCCTGCGCGACGTCGTGAACGAGGCCCACCGCTTGATCGACGAGGGCGCTCTCGAGATCGAGCTCCTCGGACAGACCGTGAACGCGTTCCGCGATCCGGAGACGGGTGCGGACCTCGCCGACCTCTTGCATGCGGTCGGCGCGCTGCCGGGACTCCGGCGCCTGCGCTTCGTGACGTCGCACCCGCGCAATTTCTCCAGGCGCCTCGTGGCCGCGATGGCGGAGACCCCCGCCGTTGTCCCGGCCCTCCACCTGCCGGTCCAGTCCGGATCCGATGCCGTGCTGCGCCGCATGAAGCGCCAGTACGCGCGCGCGGAGTATCTCGACCTCGTGGCGCAGCTCCGCGATGCCATCCCGGGCCTCGCGCTTTCGACCGACGTCATCGTGGCCTTTCCGGGCGAGACGGCAGACGACTTCGCCGCCACACTCTCCCTGCTCGAAGAGGTTCGGTTTGCCGGAGTCTTCTCGTTCACGTACTCGCCCCGCCCGCAGACGGCGGCGCTGCGATGGGAGCACGACATCACTCCGCCCGAGGCCTCCGAACGCCTCGCGCGCCTCGAGGCGCTCCAGCAGGATATCCAGCGGGAGCTGAACCGCGCGCTGGAGGGGCAGACTCTCGAGGTGCTCGTCGAAGGGCTCGACCGCAAGCGACGCTTCAGCTCGGGCCGGTCGCGCTGCAATCGCGTCGTGAACATCGCGGGGGAGTCCGCGCTGCCCCCCGGCACGCTCGTGAACGTGCAGATCGAGCGGGGCTTTCCGAATTCGTTGCTCGGAAGAACACAAGAACAAGAACGAGAGCAAGAAACAGATAAAGATTCTGCGAATGGGTACCCGGGCGATCGGCAAACGCTGCCCGATCCGGGTGCGGCTCGCCCGCTCGGAATATCCTCTAATTCATTCTAAGAAAACGAGTTAATGGCGAGCAATGCCCTGTGTATTGCGGCCTCTGCCTTGCTTTATCCCGGTTTCCTACCTAGATTGGATCGAGGAGATGCTGCATTGAGCGTCAGGATGGATGTAAAAGCGCTGATCGTCGACCCGATCGCGAACATGCCGGTCGTGATTCTGCGCGATGCGGAGGAGAAGAACTTCCTGCCGATCTGGGTCGGAGTGTTCGAGGCAAACGCAATCGCGCTTCAGATGGAAGGCGTCACGACGCCGAGGCCGATGACCCACGATCTGTTGAAGAACCTCATCACGCAGATCGAGGGCGACGTCCTGAAAGTCGTCATCAACAACCTGCGGGAGAACACGTTTTACGCTCAGATCCACCTCCGCGTCGCGAACCGGGACGTGTTGGTGGACAGCCGGCCTTCAGATGCGATCGCGCTCGCGCTCCGGCTCCAGGCGCCCGTCTTCGTGGAGGAATCGGTTCTCGAAAAGAGCCGGAGCGGCGAAGACACCTCCGACGCGCAGAACTCGGAGCGCCTGAGAAGGTGGCTGGAGGAGGCCGATCCGGATACCCTTGGAAAGTATCGGATGTAGTTTTTTTCCGCGGGCACGCGATTCGTCCTTGATGCCTCTCTGCACCCTCCGTATCATCCGCGTCTCCGGCGCATGATCATCACCGTTGCAAACCAAAAAGGCGGCGTGGGAAAAACCACGACCGCGATCAACCTCGCCGCCGCCCTCGCGCAAAAGGGCCTCCGCACGCTCCTCATCGACCTAGATCCCCAGGGCAACTCCACGATGTCTTTCGTGGACCGCAAGAATGTGGAAAAGTCGATGTACGAGGTCCTGACGGATCCGAACGTGTCGGTCTTCGACGTCGTGATGCCGACGAAGCTCCCGAATCTCAAAGTCGCCCCGGCCCGGATCTCGTTGGCGAAGGTCGAGTCGAAGCTCCTCGGGGAAATCGACGGCCACTTCCGGCTGAAAGACAAGCTGCAGGTCGTGAGGGAGTCGGGGGAGTACGACGCGATCCTCATCGATACGCCGCCCACGCTCGGCATGATCACCGTGAACGCACTCGTGGCGTCCACGCACATTCTCATTCCGATCCAGTCCTCTTACTTTGCGCTCGAGGGCACGGATGATCTCCTCGAGACGATCGAGAAGATCAAGAGCCGGCCAAATCCGAACCTCCAGATTCTAGGTGTCGTGATCACGCTTCACGACCGGCGCACGACCCTCGGGAAGGACATCCAGAGCCAGATCGGGGACGTCTTCAAGGGGAAGCTCTTCAAGACCACCATCTCGAAGTCCATTCGCCTCGAGGAATCTCCGGCGTACCAAGAGTCCATCTTCACGTTTGCTCCGCGATCGTCGGGCGCGCTCGAGTACTACAGCCTAACCGAGGAGATCCTCTCCCGTGTCTAAGCGCCGCGGCCTGCCCGAGACTTCGCGGATGCGCCACGACTCGCACTTCGTCGACCAGCTCGTTCGGGCGGACGAACTGCCGGTCGGGCGTCGAATTCCGATCCATCTCATCGAGGCGAATCCGAACCAGCCGCGGAGCGTGATGGGAGACCTTTCGGAGCTCACGAAGTCGATCGTCGACAAGGGCGTCCTCGAACCGATCCTCGTACGCCCTCGCGGCGACGGACGCTTCACGATCATCTCGGGCGAGCGGCGCTTTCGCGCTTCCATGGACGCGGGTCTCGCGGAGATCCCGTGCATCGAGATGGACGTGCCGGACAATGAGCTGCTCGAGATCGCGCTCGTCGAGAACCTTCAGCGCAAAGACCTGAGCCCGTTCGAAGAGGCCGAGGGGTACAAGGCACTCCAGGAGCGTCATGGTTACACGCATGAACAAATCGCCGATGCGGTAGGGAAGTCGCGCGTCACGATCACGGAGGCGCTGTCGATCTCACGGCTTCCCGACCGCGTCCAGGCGGAATGTCGGCGCGCCGACATTGGGTCACGATCATTCCTTCTGGAGCTCGGAAGACTGAAGGACGAAGACCTCATGCTCGCCGCGATCGTCGCCATGACGAACGGCGAAACGCTGGGCCGCGACGTCCTCAGGGAAGTAAAGAAGGATGCGCGCCGCGGAACGCCTCTAAAGCTCGGCGGGCTGCGGAGGGCGTACACGCTCGACTTCGCTCCCGAGGACAAGCGCTACAAAGTCACCCTCGTTCTCAAGGGCCGCATTCACAAGAAAGACGAAATCCTCGAAGCCATTCGAGACCTCGCTAGGCGGATCGAGGCTGGGGACATCGACCTTGAGGCGCAGGGTCGCTTCGTGAAGGTGAAACCTAAAAAATAGGTACCGCCGCAGCTTCCCGAAACGGTCTGCCAATCTTCTTAGAAGGCTGAATCCGGGGATGGCGGCGGGCATCGGTGAAGCGCGAACCCGAGAGGCGGGGAGCGTCACACTCTAGGAATGTCTAGCGGTGCCCAGACGGACCCTTGCTCGAAATGCGCAGCCAGTTTTTTCCGACCCGAATGATTTAAGGCAACCCTTGTCCAATATTTAACATAATAAATATTATCGGACTCTGCATATTGGCCTCAGAATGCGGGGCATTCGGCTACCATCCACTGTGCTTTCTCGGCTGAACCGGTACGTTTTCCTGGAAGTCCTCGCGCCCACGCTGGTCGGATTTTTCGCTTACACCGGATTCATGGCGGTGAGAGGGCTGGTTCAGTTCTCCGAGCTTCTCGTTCAGAGCGAGCAGCCGATTGCCGAAGCTGGGCTCGTCGTCGCGCTCTCGCTCCCGCACATCGTCGTCCTCACGCTCCCGATCGCGTTTCTCCTGGGTCTCCTCATCGGGATCGGCCGATTGTCGACCGACTCCGAGCTGACGGCCCTGAGGGCTTCGGGCGTCGACCTCCTCGTGCTTTACCGCCCGATCGGGGTCCTTGCCGTCGCCATCGGAGGCGTCACCCTCGCCCTGATGCTCGCGGTCGTCCCGAGAACGAATCACCTCTTGTATGCGATGAAGCTTCGGCTCTCGAGCTTTGCGTTCGCGCAACGGATCCAGCCGGGCGTCTTCAGCCCGGAGATCGCAGGCCTCCGTGTCTACGCTGAAGGTGCCTCTGCCGACCGCCGCGAACTGACCGGGCTCATCATCTCGGACCGCTCCAACTCCAACGGCGCGCAACTGACGCTCGCGCGGCGCGGCTGGCTCGAGCTCGAGGAAGATCAGGGCCGGCTCTGGCTGCGCATCGAAGACGCCGAGCGGCACCACATCGACGACGACGGGCGGCGGTACGACGTCACCTCGTTCTCGCAGCAGCGCATGGTCCTGCAGGACAACGGCCCGACACTCGGCGTCACGGAGAAGCAGATCCGGGAGCAGACGCTCCGGGAGCTGCTGGCACGCGCGACCGCCCAGAAGCGGCGGCCGGAGGACCGAAGGCTCGCGCTTACCGAGGTCCACAAGAAGTTCGCGCTTCCGGCGGCTTGCCTCGTCTTCGGCCTCATCGGACTCCCCCTCGGCATCGTCAACCGGCGTGGCGGCCGCGCCGCCGGGTTCGCCGTGTCCGTCGCGATCGTCCTCCTCTACTACGCGCTCCTCGCCACGGGCGAGGCCCGCGCGATCGAGGGCCGGATGTCTCCCGCGCTCGCCATGTGGCTTCCGAACATCCTCCTGTTCGCGTTTGGCGCGTTCGCCCTTTACCGCGTGCGCCGCGACAAGCCTGTGTTCGCGCTGCCCGTGAAGGCCGGACCTTCCACCGCCTCGACGGAAGAGATCATCGGCGGCCCGAGCGCCACCGCCCAGGCGCAAGAACGGAGCCCCACGGCGCGGCGAGCTCCGTTTTCCGGGCTTCTCCTGATCGACCGTTACATTGCCCGGCAATTCCTGGGTGTCTTCGCGCTCGTCGTCGTCTCGATCGCGACACTCTATGCTCTGATCGATTACCTCGAGATCTCGGACGACATCGCCCGGCACCGGCCCCCAACGGCCCTCATCCTCCGTTACTACCAGGCCTTCCTCTCCCCCATCGTCCTCCAGATCGTCCCGTTCGCCTTTCTCGTGGCGGCGCTCGTGACCATCGCCGGTCTCGTGCGCTCCTCCGAAACGACGGCCCTTCTCGCGCACGGCATTTCGCTCTATCGCACGACGGCCCCGATTCTCGTGCTCGCGGTCGTCGCCGGAGTGGGTCTCTTTGTATTCGCCGAGCGCGTGGTTCCGACGGCAGCCTCCGAGTCCGACCGCATCCGTTTCCTTCTGAAAGGACAGCGTCCGCCCCAGAGCGGCACCGGGGGTTCATGGTTCCGCGGCGAAGGCGGGCGCTTCTACGCCGCGGATGCGTACGATCCCGCGTCCCGAGTCGCGGTCGGCGTCACAGTCCTCCAGGTCGACCCATCGAGCTGGCGGCTCGTCTCGCGCCAGGACGCGGCTCGGGCGCGCCTCGTGCCGGGCAAGGGTCTCCTCGCGGAGAACGGCTGGATCCGCAATTTCTCGCAGGGTAACGCGCTGGCCATTCGGCGCGACGGCCCGTTCTTCATCGAGGCGCCCGAGGCCGGAGCCGGCTTCGTCGCCGGGCGGGCCGACTCGCGTCAGATGACCTATCGAGAGCTCTCGCGATTCATCGACGCGCGCCGTCGGGCGGGCGCCGACACAGCGGCGCTCGCGACCGGGCTGCACGAGAAGACCGCAGCCGCGGCCTCGGCCCTTCTCCTGACGCTCATCGGACTCCCCTTCGCATTCGCATACGGAAAGCGCGGCGCCGTCGCGGGCGTCGGCGTCGCGCTCTTCCTCGGCCTGACGTATCTCTTCCTGTCGGCGCTCCTCATTTCGTTCGGGCAGCAGGGAGCGATCCCGCCCCTCGTCGCCGCCTGGGCGCCGAATGTCTTCTTCGGGCTCGGGGCGGCGTGGGGGCTTTTGGGTGTGAGGACGTAAGAGAAGACCGGAGATCTTCTCTTAGGTGCCTTCTTCCCATCCTGCCAGGTACTTCTGCTGCTCGGGCGTCAGCACGTCGATCGTGATTCCCATGGACGCGAGCTTGAGGCGCGCGATCTCGGCGTCGATCGCGGCCGGAATCGAGTGGACTTTGTTACCGAGCGTCTTGTGATTCTTGACCATGAACTCGGCGCCGAGGGCCTGGTTCGCGAAGGACATGTCCATTACCGAGGCCGGATGGCCCTCGGCCGCGGCGAGGTTGATGAGCCGCCCGTCTCCGAGCAGGAAGATCGTGCGGCCGTCCTTCAGACGGAATTCCTCGACGAACTCGCGGATCATCCGCCGCGACGACGTTCGCTTCTCGAGCGATGGGATGTCGATCTCGACGTTGAAATGGCCCGAGTTCGAGATGACCGCACCGGACTTCATCGCGGCGAAGTGCTCGTCGCCAAGGACGCTCTTGTTGCCCGTGACGGTGACGAAGATGTCGCCGATCTTCGCGGCCTCGGACATCGGCATGACGCGAAAGCCGTCCATCGCGGCCTCGATCCCGCGGACGGGGTTGATTTCGGTGACGATCACGTTCGCACCGAGCCCCTTCGCCCGCATCGCGACTCCCTTCCCGCACCAGCCGTAGCCGGCGACGACGACGTTCAGGCCGGCGATGAGCAGATTCGTCGCGCGGATGATGCCGTCGATCGTGGACTGACCCGTGCCGTAGCGGTTGTCGAAGAAGTGCTTCGTCTCGGCGTCGTTCACGGCGACGACCGGAAACTTCAGGACGCCTTCCTTCTCCATGGCTTTGAGGCGGATCACGCCCGTCGTCGTCTCCTCGGTGCCGCCGATGATCCCCTCGAGGAGCGCTTTCCTCTCGGAGGCCGAAAGGCCCTTCGCCCACGCCGCGAGAGTCGGCTCGAGCTGTCCTTCCTTGCCAAGCGCGATGAAGAGCAGCGACGACACGAGGTCGGCGCCGTCGTCCATCGTCATGTTCGGCTTGTGCTGGAGCGCCGCCTGGATGTGGGCGTAGTAGGTCTTGTGGTCCTCGCCCTTGATCGCATACGTCGAGACGCCGAACTCGGCCACGAGCGCGGCGGCCACGTCGTCTTGCGTGGACAGGGGATTCGAAGCGCAGAGCACGAGCTCGGCGCCGCCGGCCTTCAGCGCGCGCGCGAGGTTACCCGTCTCGCTCGTGACGTGGAGACAGGCCGACAGGCGCACGCCCTTGAGCGGCTTTTCTTTCTCGAATCGCTCGCGAATCCGGGCCAGCACGGGCATCGAGCGGTCGGCCCATTCCATGCGGAGGCGTCCCTTGGCGGCGAGCGCAAGGTCCTTGACGTCGTGGGCGGGGAGGGTGGCGGTCGTCATGCGATCTCCTTCTGGCCGTGCGCGGACTCCCGGACGGCGTCGACGATGTACGTAGAGAGAGCGACCTCCCCGGAATCCGAGGGGACGCGGTAGGGAGCGAAAGCCGAGAAACGCGCGTCGGCGAAGCCCGCTCGCCGGAGGCCGGCGCGGATCGTCTCGCGCGGCAAACCGAGGTGATGCGAGCCCGTCGCGGCCCTGAGTGCGCGGAGGCCGTGGGGCTCGAGCTCGACGAGGACGACGCGGCCGCCCGGCTTCAGGGTGCGCCCGAACTCGGTGAGCGCATCCGCCGGCCGGACGAGATGCCGGAGGAGGTGGAACGCGAACACGGCGTCGAGCGTGCCGTCGTCGAACGGCAGCGTCTCGGCGCTCGCGCGGCGTACCGTCACGTTCGCCGCGCGCGCGCGTCGGAGCTTCTCCCGCGCGAGGCGCACCATCCGGTCGCTCGCGTCCACGGCCTCGACCGTCTCCGCCACGCCGGCCAGAGCGAGCGTCAGGAGCCCGGTGCCGCAGCCGATGTCGGCGACCTTGAGTCCGCGCGGCAGGAGCCGGAGGAGCGCGGCCTCGCGGACTCCCGATGAGTAGAACGGACCCTGAAACCGGTCCCACTCCCCCGCCACCGCGTCGAAGTTCCCTTCGGGAAGAGAGGCCACCCGTTCCTCGAGCACGTCGGTCAGCCGCTCGTCATCCGACGAGAACGCGGCGTCGGTGACGGCCGGAGCGACCGAAGACCAGAGCTTCCGCCCGTCGCCCGTCGCCGCGTAGCGCTCGGCCCCGTTCGTCCGCCGCGTTTCGACGAGGCCCGCACGCCGCAAGATCGCAAGGTGGTTCGACACGCGCGACTGTGCGGCGCCGAGGACCCGCTGGATCTCCCGTACCTGCAACTCCTCGCGTGAGAGCAAACGCACCGCGCGCAGGCGCAGAGGATCGGCGAGGGCGGAGAGGGCGGTGACGGCCTCCAGCACCGGGAGACAATATCACATCATCATGCTGACGTGATACGAAGAAATCTCTTCTTAGGCGGTCGCGGGCACCGTCGCACGGAAGGCCGCCGCGAGGGACTCCGCCTTGTCCGTGCGCTCCCAGGTGAACTCGGGGAGACGCCGGCCGAAGTGTCCGTACGCCGCCGTCTTGCGGAAGATGGGACGCCTCAGGTCGAGCGCCGCGATGATCTCTTTCGGCGTGAGCTTGAAGTGCTCGCGCACGAGCTTCGACAGCGCCGCCGGATCCACGTTCGACGTCCCGAACGTCTCCACGAGAACCGAAACGGGATCCGCAACGCCGATCGCGTAAGCGAGCTGAACTTCCACCTTGTCGGCGAGGCCGGCGGCCACGAGGTTCTTCGCGATGTATCGCGCCATGTACGAGGCCGACCGGTCCACTTTGGTCGCGTCCTTCCCCGAGAACGCGCCGCCGCCATGGCGCCCGTAACCGCCATAGGTGTCGACGATGATCTTGCGGCCNNGTCGAGGAGCGCCGCGGGCACGACGGGCCGGATGATCTCCTCGCGGACCAATTCGCGCAGCTCCGGCGTCGGGACCGATTCTGCATGCTGTGTCGAGATGACGACGGCTTCCACGCGCACCGGCCGGTCGCCCTCGTATTCGACCGTGACCTGGCTCTT
>PLZI01000013.1 GCA_003152095.1 Acidobacteriota bacterium
TCGAGGAACGCCGCGAAGTGCATCACGGCGAAGGCGCCCGTGCGTTTGAGCGCCGCCCGCACGGCGCCGGTGTCCGCGATGTCGCCCTCCACGAGCTCGCCGTACCGGACGGCCTCGCGATGGCCGGCGACGAGATTGTCGAAGACGACCACCCGGTAGCCGGCGCGGCTCAGCGCTTTCGCCGCGTGGCTGCCGATATAGCCGGCGCCGCCGGTCACCAGCACGGTGGTCATCTGCAGCGGATCGGGGCGGCCCTCATTGGGCGCGAGTGTCTGGGGGACACGCCCCGGCTCGTCAAGCCGCGTGCGCGGCCGAAGCCGGGTCGTTCGCATCCGCCGCCATTTCGCGGAGGATCCCGCCGAGGATCTCGAGGCCGCGCTCCGCGGCCTCTACGCTGGCATTGGAGAAGTTGAGCCGCAGGGCCGGCGAGGCGCCGGCCCGATCGGCCAGGAAGTGTTCGCCCGGCGTGAACAGCACCTTTTGCTGCATCGCCCGCGCCAGCAGCGCCTGAGGCTCCAGGCCGGCCGCCAGCCGCACCCAGAAGAACAACCCGCCGGGCGGGACATCCCATTCCGCCAATCCGCCCAGATGCCGCTCCAGCGCCTCGGCGAAGCGGTCGCGGCGCGTGCGATAGTGCTCGGCCAGGCGCCCGAGCCGCGCCGGGCGGCCCGGATCGTTCAGATAATGCAGCGCCGCCCATTGGCCGACGCGGCTGGTGTGCAGGTCCGCCGCCTGCTTCAGCCGCGACAGGGGCGTGAACAGGTCCTCCGACGCCGCCAGGAATCCGAGCCTCAGCCCCGGCGCCAAATCCTTGGAGAACGAGCCCTGATAGACCCAGGAACCGCCGGTCATGAAACTGGCGATCGGCCGCCGCTCGCAATCCTCATAGGCCAGCTCGCGATAGGGGTCGTCCTCGAACAGCACCACATCCTGGGCCTGGCAGGCCGCGGCCAGAGCCATCCGCTCCTCAAGGCTCCAGCACCGTCCGGTGGGGTTCTGGAATGTCGGGGTGACATAGGCCAGGGCCGGCGCAGGCCCATCGCCCCAGCCGCCGGGGGGCATGGCCTGCAAATCCGCCCCGAAAAAGCGGAACACCTGCAGGGCGGCCAGGTAGGCCGGCGATTCCACTGCCACCGGTGTTCCGGCGTCGATACAGAGCTTGGCGACCAGGTCGATGCCTTGCTGGGAACCCGACAGCACCATCACCCGCTCGGCCGGGCAGTCCAGGCCGATGGCGGCCAGCTCCTGGGCGATGGCCGCCCTGAGCTCCGGTTCGCCCTCGGTGGGGCCATATTGCAGCAGGCTTCTGGGCGGGACCGGCAGGGCGATGTCCTCGAAGGTCTCGGGCGCGGGCAGGCCGCCGGCGAAGGAGATGATGTCGGGATACTCCGTGAGCTTGAGGAGCTCGCGGATCATCGAGGCCGTGATGCGCTGCGTCCGCTGGGCAAAACGCTGGCTCCAAAGGGTTTCCGGGGCGGGAGCGGACGGGCGCGCGATGGTCCCGTCCGCGATCCGACTGCCGAGAGGATTTTCCCCGGCCGTGACGATCGACATGGGCACACCCCTAGAGCAAGGGTCGCGCCTAGGGTGCCCGGCCGCCATGATGCGGGCTGATCAGGGCGAAATGCGAACGTGGTGCAGCCTGGGGACGAGGGCATCGGCCGAGGTGAGAGTCTTATGAGAAGTCTGATAGACTCATCGAGATGAGTAAGCGTCTTCAGGTCCTTCTCGACGAGCCGGAAATCCGCGAGATCCAGCGCGCCGCGCGTGCGAAGCGCATGACCGTCGCCGAGTGGGTGCGCGGCGCTCTTCGGGATGCGCGGCGCCGCGAGCCGCTTGGGGACGTCGCGGAGAAGATCGCCGCGATTCGAAGGGCTGCGCGACACTCCTTCCCGTCGGGCGACATCGAACAGATGCTCGCGGAGATCGAGAAGGGCTACGGGTCAGGGGGCCCCGAGGAACCTTGATCTTCGTCGACTCCAACATCCCGATGTACCTGATCGGGACGCCTCATCCGCGCAAAGTCGATACGCAGAGGCTTCTCGAGCAACTTTCTTCGGAGAGACGCCGCCTCGTCACGGACGCTGAGGTTTTTCAGGAGATCCTGCACCGTTACGCTGCCATCGATCGCAAGGAGGCGATCCAGCCGGCCTTTGACGCGCTGCTCGCCGTCGTCGACGACGTATTTTCCGTCCAACGGTCCTCGGTCGAACGAGCAAAGGCGATCGTCCTGGCTCGGCGAAGACTGTCGGCCCGCGATGCCTTGCATCTCGCGGTCATGGAGGAGCAGGGGGTGAGCGAGATTCTGACGTTCGACGCCGGGTTCGACGGGTATCCCGGAATCACGCGCCTCCGTTGAGGTGGATGCCGATTACTGCTGGCGGGCTGCCCGCGTTGACCGCATCACGAACCCGTCGTGCCACGACGTGTCATAGGGGTCGAGGAGTTCTTCCCAGTAGTCATTCGACCCCTCGACGCTGAAGGAGAGAAGTGCACGTTCACCTTCGAAGACGACGACAACGAAGAAGCGGCTCTCATCTTCGGCCCAACCGAGCGCCTCGATGCTTCCTTCGAAGAACTCAGAGTGCCAGTCCTTGAGCGAGCGAATGCCGTCTCCCGTCCTGTCCAGAAGTGCGACCTCGTCCTTGCCATAGGACTGGTGGCTCTGCCGGATTCGGAACCTCTCGGTCGGCGAGTGCAACTCGGCTTTATGCTCTGCGACCGCGGGTCCTTTCGGGTCGACACGCGCCCATGCGTTCGAACGGATCGGAAGAGAGAATGGGAACCTCGCCGAAGGAGCTCGGTCGATGCGTTCGCTCCGAACCGACGCCCTTGCCAGGAGACCCGTGGCCGGCTGAACCGTCCATCTCTCGACCCTGCGGATTTCCACGCGCTGTTCTCCTTCCCCGTCCTTGCAGGGGAGACCGAGCGGCGCTGTCGCGGCCTCGCCCTCAGTTCCGTCGTCGAGCCAAGCTCCGAAGAACGACCGGCGCCGGTAAAGCCAGTCGGTACGCGCTTGTCCGCGGACCATCGATGCGCAGCGGGAGTGCCACATGACTCCGTTGGCGCCTCCCGAGGAGATGAGGTCCGACCAGACGAGGTCGAAGTCGATGGCGCCGCCCTTGAGTCGGCGAGGTCGATAGATCACTTGCCGAAGGTATGAATTGTGTTCATGAGCGCCGGCGTCGTATCGGAAGGTGAACGACAGCCGCGAGTCTCCTTCGAAAAGGCTAAGAGTCTCGAGCTGGTGGCCCGAGTAACCTTCCGGCTTCAGTCGCCAGACAACGCGATGCCTTCCGGGGTCGAGGATGCCGACGACAGTGAACCCGCACTGCGTGCAGGCGCCCGTCGTGCCGTTCACGAGCACCAGCGCGAAGCGATCCTTGCCGAGGCCGAAGTCTGTGAGGAGGGACTCGGTTACGCGGGCGCGGGTTACGTTCCACTCAGGCTCCCCGTTGGGGTCCTCCGACCTCGGTGGCGGTTCGACGTATCCCGGCAACAGGAGTCCGAGAATCTCTTGTTCCGATAGGCCGGGCATTTTGGCCAGTGGCGAGCTGGCTTGCCCAGCAGATAGGCGGGCAGAGACGACCATCAAAAAGGCCAGTATTTGAACGCTCGCGAAAGGCCGTCTGGTCATGAAACACCATTCAGCACGAAGCGTGCCGCTCATCTGTTCCTGAGGGCGATGTCAACGCGCAGAAGGAATGCCCCGCGATGGATTCCCGTGAGCCGAATCGGAGATGGTCTACTCCTCGACGACCTCCACCTTGCGGTGCTTGGCCCGCTCGGCGATGAGCTTCTCCTGGAGCGGACGCGGGACTTCCTCGTAGTGGCCCATCTCCATGTGGAACGAGCCCCGCCCCTGCGTGATGGCTCTGAGAATCGACCCGTACGAGATCATCTCGGCGAGCGGGGCCTCGGCGCGGATGATCGAGTCCTCGCCTTCCTGTTCCATGCCCGCGGGCCGGCCCCGGCGTGACGTGAGGTCGCCCATGAGGTCGCCCATGTACTCCTGCGGAGCCCGGATCGCGATCTTCATGATCGGCTCGAGGATCGTCGGCTTCGCCCTCTCCATGGCATCCTTGTAGGCCAGCGAACCCGCGATCTTGAACGCCATCTCCGACGAGTCGACGTCATGGTACTGGCCGTCGTACAGCTCGACCCTGAAGTCCACCATCGGGAAACCGGCCAGAAATCCGCGCTTTCTCACGTCCTGAATGCCCTTTTCGACCGCGGGCACGTAGTTGCGCGGAATCGAGCCGCCGTAAAGGTCGTCGACGAACTGGAAGTCCTCGCCGCGCGCGAGGGGCTTGATGCGGATCTTGCAGTCGGCGAACTGGCCGTGGCCGCCCGTCTGCTTCTTGTGGCGGCCGTGCCCTTCGGCCGGACGCGTGATCGTCTCGCGGTACGGAACCTTCGGCGGGTGAAGGATGACCTCGACGCCGCTCTTTCTCTTCATGCGCGCGACCGCGATCTCGACGTGGAGCTGTCCCGCGCCCGCGAGGAGGAACTCGTGCGTGTCGGCGTCGCGCGAGAAGCGGAGGGACGGGTCCTCCTCGATCAGCTTGTGCAGCGCGACCGAGATCTTGTCCTCGTCGCCCTTGGATTTCGGCTCGATGGCGAAGGCGATCGCGGGCTCTGGAAACGCCGGAGGCGCGAAGATGAAGGGCTTCTCCTTCATGGAGAGGGAGTCGCCCGTAAGCGTCTCCTTGAGCTTCGCCACGCCGCCGATGTCGCCCGCGGGGATCTCGGCCACGTTCTGCATCGCCTTGCCGAGGGGCGAGAACACCTGACCGAAGCGCTCGGCCGTCTCACGCGCGGGGTTCCAATACGTGCCGTCGCTCTTGAATGTGCCCGAGACGACGCGGAACAGCGTCAAACGCCCCGCATAAGGGTCGGAGATCGTCTTGAAGACGAATGCGGCCGCGGGGCCGCTCGCGTCGGCGGCGAGGGCCTCGCTGGCACCGGCCTTGTTGCTGGCGACGGTCTGGAAGGAGTCGGCGGCGGGGAGCAGGTCGACGATCTCGTCGAGGAGTTTCTCGACTCCCGTCTCGTGGTCGCCGCTCGCCGCGAACAGGACCGGCGTGATCTTGCGATCGCGGATGGCCTTCGTGAGTGCGGGCTTCATCTGCTCCTCGGAGAGGTTCCCCTGCGCGAAGAACGTCTCCATGAGCTTGTCGTCGCCCTCGGCGACCATCTCGACAAGCGACTCGTGCAGCGTCGCGGTATCCTTCGCGAACTCGTCCGGGACGGGTCCCGGCACCGTTTTACCGGAGGCGTCGGTCAGGTAGCCCTGCATGGCCACGAGGTCGATGACGCCCCGAAAGGACTTCTCGCGCCCGATGGGAGCCTCGAGACAAATGCAGGATCGGCCGAACTTGCGGGAAAGCTGATCCATGACACGGCCGCCGTCCGCGTTCTCGCGGTCCATGCGGTTGACCACCACGAGGCGTGGGAGGCCGAGCTCGTCGCAGAGCTTCCAGGCCTTCTCCGTCTGGACCTCGACCCCCGCGACGGCGTCCACGACGAGAAGCGCCGCGTCCGCCGCTTTCAGGCCGCAGATCATTTCGGACACGAAGATCCCGTAGCCGGGCGTGTCGATGAGGTTCACCTTTTTCTTCTTCCACTCGAGCGACGCGACCGCGAGCGAGATCGAGATTTTCCGTTCGATCTCTTCCGGGTCGAAGTCGGTCGGCGCGTTGCCATCCTCCACACGCCCGAAGCGCGGCGCCGCACCGGCCTCGTGCAGGAGAGCGGAAACGAGCGTCGTCTTGCCGACGCCGTTATGGCCGACGACGGCGACGTTGTGGATGGCGGAAGCGGGGTAAACCTTCATTCGGCGACCCTCCGGATTTTCGTTTCGGGGCTGGAATTATAGGGGGGCCCGTCCGGCTGCGGCAGGATCTTTTCATACCTGCGACACTGCGCAGGAAGAGCGCACAGGCGATGTGAGGACCGCGCACACGACTCGACGTGCGGCTGTTAGAATTTCGGTCCCCGGGGATCCGCCCGGTCGCCTGCGCGACCGCGCAGGCATGGAGGTTGTCTGCCGCTCGAACCGGGGTCGTCCCATCTGCCCAGAAAATTCGCGCGTTACGAGGTAGAGCGCGAGCTTGGCAAAGGCGCGATGGGCGTCGTCTTCCTCGGACGCGACCCCGTCATCGGCCGCCGCGTCGCGCTGAAGACGATCCGGCCCAGCATCGAGGACGACCCGGACGCGCGGGAGTTCGCGGAGCGCTTCCTTCGCGAGGCGCAGGCGGCGGGCACGCTGTCCCACCCGAACATCGTCACGATCCACGACGTCGGCGAGGAAGTCGAGACCGGGACGTCCTTCATCGCGATGGAGTACGTGGAGGGAGAGAACCTCAAGCAGATCCTGAAGGACAAGGTCTCGTTGTCGTACGACCGGATCGCCGAGATCGTGAATGCCGTCGCAGACGCCCTCGACTACGCCCACCGCCGCGGCATCGTGCACCGCGACGTGAAGCCGGCCAACATCATTCTCACGCCCGACGGCACGGTGAAGATCATGGACTTCGGGATCGCGAAGATGGAGAGCTCGAGTCTCACGGCCACCGGACAGTTCCTCGGCACGCCGAATTACATGTCGCCCGAGCAGGTGACGGGCGAGGCCGTGGACGGGCGGAGCGACCTGTTCTCGCTTGGCGTGGTCCTGTACGAGCTCCTGACGAAGAAGAAACCGTTCGCCGGCGACAACCTCACGTCGATCTCCTACAAGATCGTCCACGAGGAATTCCCGTCTCCGCAGACCTACGACGCGGCGATCCCGGCCGAGTTCAACCCGATCCTCGCGCGCGCGCTCGCAAAGGACCCGGCGGACCGCTTTCAGAGCGGAAAAGACTTCGTGCGGGCCCTCTCCGAGTTTCGCGGCCGGCACGCCGAGATGGAAATGCTGAAGGATCTGGGCGAGATGGTCGCGCAGGCCGAGCGGCTCGGGCCGGTCTCTGCGGTCGAATCCAAGGAGATCTCCCCGGGGCCTGCGGCGACGAAGCCGTCACCTGCGGCGACGAGTCCCGCGCCTTTCGTGCCTCTCGCGCGTCCGGGAGCCTCGGGACCCCTCGGCGGAGGATCCACGTCCATCGAGGACCTCGCCCGCCGGGGGCGAAGCGAGCTCGATCCGTCCCTGGCCGCGATGCCGCAGCACGCGCTAAGCGGTGGGTTTTCGGGTCCCGAATGGAGCCTGGACACGGACGCCTTGAGGCCAAATCCGGCGCCGAAAGGCCGCGAGAATGCTGCGCCGCGCGAGGTTGTGGCGTCCTCGCCGGGCACGCTCATTTCCGACGTGCAGCGAGGCATCAAGCCCGCGAGAGCCGGATCGCCTGTCTCGCCCGCCGTCCCCCCAGCGCCGACTTTTCCAAAGCCGCAATCGCCCGCTCCGCCAGTGGAGTCGAGGGGCGAGCCGCCTCGCGTCGCCAAGGCCGGCCGGGACATCACCGGGCCGATCCAGCCGGCGCGCCCGGCGGGTCCGGTGGGGCCACCCGCCCGGCCGCTCACGGGACGGCCCGCGAGCCCTCCCCGCGTTCCGGGCCGAGACATCACGGGACCTGTCGCGATGATCCCGCCTCGCGCCGGACCGCCGACGTCAGGCAAAGTGAGCCTTGCTCCGGGCCCGCAGCTTCCCTTGGAAAAAGAGAGAGTGCCCAACATCCTCAAGCGCGACGTCAACCGCCGCTTCGTCGCTCTGATCGTCATCGGAGCCGTGCTTCTGGCGCTCGTGGTCGTCGGCGTTCTCGTGGAGCGGAGCCGCGCGATCGCGGGAAGGGCCGCCGACGAGGCGGCCGCGCGGGAAACGCTCGCGCGAAGGAAGCTTCTCGAGGACGGGTCCCGGATGCTGGCCGAGGGCCGACCGGCGGAGGCGCGCGCCGCTTTCCTCGAGCTGGTGCGGCAGGCTCCCGACTCGATGGCGGCCAAGGCGGCCCTCGAAAAGGCCGAGGCAGCGCTTGTGAAAAAGGACGAGGAGAGCCGCCGCCTCGCGGAGGTCGGCGCGCGTCTCGCGGTCGCTCGCGAGGCTCGCGACGCGAAGGACTTTCCCCGCGTGGTCGCCGAGGCGGATGTGGTCCTCGCGCTCGTCCCCGATTCCGCCGAGGCGACGGAGCTGAAGGCCGCCGCTCTGGAGGAAGTCGCCAAACAAGGGCGAGGGTCCCCAAAAAACGCCGTTCAGAAGACCCGCCAGACGAAACCTTCTTCGAAAGTCCCTGCTGCCGTGCCGACGGCGGCGCCCGAGCCAATTGCCGTCGCGCCGAAGCCCGAACCTTCGCCCGCGCCGACGCCAACTCGCGTCCGGCTGCGCATTGCCGTGACCGTGCCGGCGCCGCAGGGATACGTCATGGTGCGCCGCAACGACGTCGAGGTCTTCCGGCGCACGTTCGATTTCGGCCGCAAGTCGGGTGGAGGGAGCCTCGACGGCGAGATCGACCTGCCGACCGGACCGGCCGAGTTCAAGGCCTGGGTCATCGCGACGGATCGCAGCGTCAACCAGTACAAGGTCGTCACGTTGACACTCGGCGGCGACGGCCGGACGCTGACGCTCGACGTGGATGCCGCAAAGAGCCTCACGGTCACGTTGCGTTAGGTTTAGTCACATGCGCACGCGCCTCGGCGCCGGCCTCGTCATCGCCGTGTCCACCGTCGCACTCGCCGGCGGACCCGCGCCGCCGCCCTCCGCGCCCTTCGGCGAGGCGCGGACAGCGCGTTCAAGCCGCGGCATGATTTCGGCCGCGACTCCGGAGGGGGTCGAGGCGGGCGCCCGCGTCCTCGCGGCGGGAGGCGGCGCCGTCGACGCCGCGATCGCAACCGCATTTGCCCTTGCCGTGACGTATCCGCAGGCCGGCAACCTCGCGGGCGGAGGCTTCGCGGTGGTGCGCACGAAGGACGGGAGATTTTTTGCGCTGGATTTTCGCGAGGTGGCTCCGGCCGCCACCTGGCGAAACACGTACCTCGACGCGACCGGAACCCCTCGCCCGAACGCGTCGCGGTACGGCGGCCTCGCCGTGGCGACGCCCGGCACGGTGAGAGGCCTCGAAGCGCTGCACCGAAAGCTCGGCCGCCTCCCCTGGTCCAAGGTCGTCGCGCCGTCGGTCTCCCTCGCGCGGAAGGGATTTCGCGTGCCGGCGGGCCTCGCCCGGCAGCTGGCCGATTCCCGCCGGGAACTGACGCGCGACGCGGAGGCCCAGCGTCTCTTCTATCCGGGCGGCGAGCCGCTTGCGAAAGGAGCGCTTCTCGTGCAGCCGGACCTCGCGTCGACGCTCGAGGCGATCGCCGCGCGGGGAGCGGACGGATTTCACCGGGGAGACGTGGCCCGCCGGATCGCGGCGTTCGTCGCCGCGACGGGAGGCGTTCTATCCGAGGCCGACCTCGCGGGTTACGCTCCCTCTTGGCGAGTGCCGTTCGCCTTCGACTACGGGCGTTTCCGCCTCGTCACGATGCCTCTTCCCTCGGCGGGAGGCTTCCTGCTCGCCTCCATCCTCGGGCAGCTCCGCTTCGTGCGCGGGGACACTTCCTCCCGCGACGCCGCCGAATCGATCCACCTGATCGCCGAGGCCGAGCGCCATGCGTACGCGGACCGCAACCGTTTTCTCGGGGACACCGACTGCGTGGACGTGTCGCTTGCGCGCCTTCTCGCGCCCGCGCGACTCGCCGCGCTCGGGTTTTCGATTGATCCGGCCCGGGCGACCTCCTCTTCCGCGATCGCCGGCGGAGACTGGCCCGGCGAACGCGACCAGACGACGCACGTTTCCACGGCAACGGCGGATGGAGAAGCGGTGGCGCTCACGTATACGCTGAACGACACGTTCGGAAATGGCTCGATGGTCCCGGGCGTCGGCGTTCTCCTCAACAACGAGATGGAGGACTTCTCGGCGGTCCCGGGAGCCGCGAACCTGTTCGGCCTCGTGCAAGGGGAGGCGAACGCCGTGCGCGCGGGCGGACGCCCGCTGTCCTCGATGGCGCCGACCATCGTCCTCGAGGATGGCCGGCCGCGCTTCGTCCTCGGCTCGCCGGGCGGTTCCACCATTCCGACGACGGTCCTTCAGGTTTTCCTCAACGCCGGCCCCCGCGGGCAGACGCTCGCGGAGGCCGTCGCCGCGCCACGCTTCCATCACCAGCACCTGCCCGACCGCATCGAGATGGAAACCGGGGCGTTTCCCGAAAGCGTGAAAGCGGCGCTCCGCGCAAAAGGCCACGTCGTTTACGAGCGGCCCCCGAGGGTCACGCAAGGGACGATCGGGAGGGTCCACGCGATCGCCTTCGAGAAGGACGGAACGCTCACGGGCGTCGCGGACCCGCGCGGCTATGGAGCCGCCGCCGGACCGTAGCCGATCGCGGAGCGTCAACCACCCGTTGGCGGCGAGGGTCGCCGGGATGGTATCGTCCGCGCTCCTCGGGGCGTAGCGCAGCCTGGTAGCGCACACGGTTCGGGACCGTGGGGTCGGAGGTTCGAATCCTCTCGCCCCGACCATTTCCTCAGCATCGCCCCGCTTCCCGAGCGGGGCCTTTTCGTTCCGGGAGTGCGAAGGCCTAAGATTCCGCGCCATGGCTCGAAAGGAGGCCGCGGGGACGCGCGGCGGAGGCACGGCCCGGCGCCGGGCCCCTTCGGCGCATGTCGAGACGAAGCGCAAGGCCAAGCGCGCGCAGATTCTCGAGAGTGCCGTCCGCAGCTTCGCGGCGAAGGGGTTCTACGGCACCTCCATGGACGACATTGCCGAGGAGCTGCTCCTCACGCGGGGCAGCCTCTACTACTACTTCCGAGACAAGGAAGAGATTCTCGCCCTTTGCCACGAGACGGCGCTCGAGGCGATGCTCGACGTGACCGAGCGCGTGCGTGCGTCCGCGTTGCCGCCCGATCAGGCGCTGCGCCGGATCGTCGTCGAGCACGCGCGCGTGATGGTGGATAAGTTCTACGGAACCGCCCTGGCGCTCCAGTTCGACGCGCTCGACGCGCGGCGGCGCGCCGGCGTCGTGGGCGTCCGCGATGCCTACGAAAGGAGTCTGCGCGACGTGATCGCCGAGGGCGTGGAGCGGAAGGTCTTCCGGCCGGTCGACCCGAAGCTGGCGGCCTTCGCGATCCTCGGCGCGATCAATTGGATGGCCCGCTGGTACCGCGCGGGCGGGGGATCGTCCGCGGACGAGATCGGCGAAGAGTTCGCGGGGATCTTTCTCGAGGGCCTGCGCGCGACGGGCGGCGGATGATCGTCCCCTCTAGCGGTCGAGGATCTCGAGGACACCGAGCAGCGTCTCGGCTCGGTCCGGCACGCCCGGAGTCCTGAGAAGGGCCGCGTAGACGCCCGTGGGCGGCACACCCGGCGGCAGGCGAAGCGACACGTCGCCCTCCTCGATTCCCTTCGACGGAAAAACGGCGGACTCCCACGCCACTCTCTTTCCATCGGAGAGCGCCACGGTCCATGTCGCGTTTCCGCCGTCCAGCAGCGAACGTGGAAAGCAGAGGAGGAGCGCGCCCCCCGGGGCACGCCTGACGCGTGTGAGTGACGGGCCCGCCGGGCGGCTCTCTCCGAGGACGACCGTTTGCGCCAGCGGGACGACGCCCGCATGGGCGGCGGGATTGGCGGAGGGCGCGGGCCGCGCGGCCAACTCGAGACGCGCGCGCGTGAGATCGCTCTTGAGCCGCATCGCCGAGAGAAAGGCGGCCACGAGGAGGAGAGTCAGGAGAGAGAACGCCACGCCGACTCCGGTGCGGCCCGGGAAGAGCCGTGCGTCGCCGACAGGCGGGGCGGCGGCCTTCTGGAAGAGCCCCGGCAAGCCGACCTTCAGCTGGAGCCGGCTCGTGGTCTCGACCCGCTGCTTGTAATACGGCGTTCCGAGAAGCGAGTCCTCGAAGAGACGCTTTTCACCGTCGCTCAACCGGCCGAGGACGTAGTCGGAGACGAGGGCATCCTCCTCGGCCTCGATCCGGTCCAGCAGGGTGTCGTCGCGAAAGTAGGCTTCCTCGAAGCGGCCTCGCGTCGTGTCGGCCATGCGGCGGAGCAGGTAATCGCGGATCTCCGCAGAGTCGGGGGACGACGCGCTCACGAAACGGAGTCCGAGCCCGGCGGTGGAGCCTCACCTCTCTGCGCCGCCTTTTCGCGGTCCATACGTTTTTTCAGCTCGCGCTTCGCGCGGTACACGCGCATGTCGATCGCGTCCGTCGAGATCCCCTCCTCCCGCGCGATCGTGCGCGACGGCACCTCCTCCACGAACCGCTTCAGAAGGAGGCTCCTCATGCGCTCAGGCAGAAGCTCGAGCGCCTTGCGGAAGCGAAGGGCCTGGCTCGAGGCGAGCGCGTCCGTCAGGGGGTCCTCGCCTCCGGCGAGCTGCACGGCGCCGGACAGGCCGTCGTGGGCGTGGGATTTCGCCACGCGCCGACAGTATTCGAAGAAGACGTTCTTCGCGACGCCGAGCGAGAACGCCTCGGGCGAGTCCAGCAGCTCGCCTCGCGAGAGCCGCTGAAGCACGCGGAGGAGCGTCTCCTGCGCGAGATCCCGGGCGTCGTCCTCCGTACGCACGCCGCGCGACAGGAAGAAGCGCCTCAGCTTTTCCGGCAGCCGCCCGAGCTCGGTGTCGAACGGGTCGAAAAAGCGCGTCGGAATCGTCACAGGCCCGGCCGGTGGGAGACGTCGCGCCACATGCGTGAATTCTAGCCCCCAACGCCCCCGCCTCGCCGTGCCATGCTTCACGAAAGAAAATGCTTGACGTGCGGCCGGAATGAATGAATATTCGCATTGGTGAATAGTCATTCGACCGCATTGCGGCGTCGCGACGAGATCCTGAAGCTCATCCGCGATGGCGCCGTGCATTCGCAGGAGGAGCTTCAGCATCGCCTCGCGCGCCGCGGGATCGACGTGGCACAGCCAACTCTGTCGCGGGATCTCAAGGACCTCGGCCTCGCGAAGACGGCCTCCGGCTACGTCGTGCCCGGAGCGGAAGCGTCGGCGACGGACGGTGAGCTGAAGGCCCGCCGGGAGGAGCGCCTCGAGCGCGCGCTGCGCGAGTGGGTCCTCGGCGTGGAGACGGCGGGGAATCTCGTCGTCCTCAAGACGCCTCCCGCCGCAGCCCACCCCGTGGCGCGCGCCATCGACGAGGCGGCGCTCGAAGACGTCGTCGGCACGATCGCGGGGGACGACACCATCTTCCTGGCGGCGGCGACGGACTCCGTCGCGCAGCGACTGGCCCGCCGGCTCGAGTCGGGCCTCACGCCGGGACGCCTGCGGCGGGGGCGCGTGTGACGCGAGCCGCGATCGTGGGGGCCACGGGGTACTCGGGGGCGGAGCTGTGCGCTCTTCTCGCGCGCCATCACCACGTCGAAATCGTCTCCCTGTTCTCTTCCGGAGGGAAGGACGCTCGCGCCGTGCGGTTCGCGCGGCTTCATCCGCTGCTGGGGGGCTCGACCGGGCCGGACGCCGAGCCGTTCTCCCTCGAGCGCCTCAAGGCCACGCGGCCCGACGTCGTCTTCCTCGCCACGCCAAACGAGACCTCGGCCGAGCTCGCACCGAAGATCCTCGAGTCGGGCGCGAAGGTCATCGACATCTCCGGGGCCTTCCGCCTCCGCGAGGCGGCCGCTTATCCGAAGTGGTACGGGTTCGAGCACCCCGCTCCGTGGCTTCTCGCCGAAGCCGTGTACGGCCTCACGGAGTGGTGCGGCGGCGAGCTCTCGGGCGCGCGGCTCGTCGCGAACCCGGGCTGCTACTCGACATCAATCCTGCTCGCGCTGAAGCCCGTGCTCCCTCTCCTCGCCAAGGGCCAGGCCGTCATTTGCGACAGCGTGAGCGGCGTGTCGGGCGCCGGCAAGAAGAGCGATGTCGCGTACTCGTTCTCCGAGGTCGAGGGTAACTTCAAGGCCTACGGCGTCGGCGTTCACCGGCACGAGCCGGAGATGCGGCAGGACCTCGGCCTTTCCGCGGACGCACCGTTCGTCTTCGTGCCGCACCTTCTTCCGACGGTGCGCGGAATTCTCTCGACGCTTCACGTCTCGTTCGCGCAACCCCAGACGCCCAATGTGCTGGCCGCCGCCTACGAGAAACCTTACGCGGCGACGCCGTTCGTGCGCGTGCGGGCGGCGGGGGAGCTTCCGGAGCTGCGCGATGTCGTCGGCACGCCGCGTGCGGAGATCGGTTTCGCCCTCCTGCCGGGCGGGAGGCGCGGTGTTCTCGTCTCGGTGATCGACAACCTCCTCAAAGGCGCGGCGTCTTCGGCCGTGCAGAACATGAACCGTGTGTTCGGCCATCCGGAAACGGAAGGTCTCGCGTGAGCGCCACCCGCACCGGACGCCCCGTCGTCGTCAAGCTGGGAGGGAGCCTCCTCGAGGAGCCCGCGCTTCGCGCACGCGCGCTCACCGTGATCGCGGCGCGTTGGACTGCGGGGCAGCGCATCGTGGTCGTGCACGGGGGCGGCAAGCGGATCGACGCCTCGCTGCAGGCGCTGAAGATTCCGAAGAAGACGTACCGCGGCCTGCGCATCACGGATCCCGAGACGCTCGACGTCGTCGTCTCGATTCTCTCGGGCCTCGTGAACAAGTCGCTCGTGGCCGAGTTTCGGTCGCTCGGCATCACGGCGGCGGGCCTTTCGGGCGCGGACGGCGAAACGCTGTGGGCCGAGTTCCATCCCCGCCTCGACGGCGTGGACTTCGGGTTCGTCGGGCGCGTCACGTTCTCCAATCCAAAGCTCATCAGCGCGATCCTCGGCGCCGACCTGCTGCCCATCGTGGCATCCGTCGCGCTCGGGCGCGAGGGCACACTCCTCAACGTCAACGCCGACTCGGCCGCCTCGGCGCTCGCCGTGGCGCTCCGGGCCGAGAGGCTCGTCTTTCTCACCGACGTCGAGGGTCTCCTCGATGCCAAAGGGAAGCTCGTGCCGGACCTCGACCCCGATTCTGCCTGGGCGCTGCTGTCGTCCGGCGCCGTGGGCGGCGGGATGCGGCCGAAGCTCGTCGCCTGCCTCGAGGCCGTGAAGGCCGGCGTTTCCCAGGTCGTCATTGCTGGACCGAACGGTCACGCCTCGGCGCTGTCCGAGGGCATTGGAGGAACCCGCCTTGCGTCAGCCGCCGCCTGAAGCCCCGTCTCTCGTCGAAAAACGCGACGCCGAGAACATCCTCGACACATACAAGCGCACATCGTTCCACCCGCGCGCGGGCAAGGGCGCGAAGCTCGTGGACGCGGACGGAAAGGTCTACTGGGACCTCCTCGCCGGCATCGCCGTGAACGCGCTCGGCCACCGGCATCCACGTCTCGTGAAAGCTCTTCGGGAGGAGTCGAATCACCTTCTCCACGTCTCGAACCTCTTCTATCACCCGGCGCAGGGCCTTCTCGCCGAGCGCCTGACGCATCTCTCGGGAATGCCACGGGTCTTCTTCTGCAACAGCGGCACCGAGGCGATCGAGGCCGCGGTGAAGTTCACGCGCCTCGCCGCGCCCGGGCGAAGCCGGATGATCGCGCTCGAGGGCAGCTTTCATGGGCGCACGATGGGCGCGCTCGCGCTCACGGGAAACGAGGCGTACCGCAAGCCGTTCGAGCCGCTCGTCGGCGAGACGGTGTTTCTTCCCGCGAACGACATCGTGGCCCTCGAGCGCGCCGTGACGCCCGACACGGCTGGCATCTTCCTCGAGCCGATCCTCGGCGAGGGCGGGATCGTGCCCTTGACGCCGGAGTACGTGAAAGTCGCGCGCGCCGCGGCCGACCGCGTGGGCGCGGCCCTCGTCTTCGACGAGGTGCAATCGGGTCTCGGGCGGACCGGTTTCCTCTTCGTCTTCCAGGATCTGGGCGTCCAGCCCGACCTCGTGACGCTCGCCAAGCCCTTAGGCGGCGGGCTGCCGCTCGGAGCCGTCCTCGTGGGTCAGCGGATCGCGCCGCTCGTGAAGCCCGGACACCACGGCACGACGTTCGGCGGCAACCCGATCGCGTGCCGGCTCGGCCTCGAGACGCTCTCCGAGATCGTCGACGGCGGCCTTCTCGAGACGATCCGCGAGACGGGGGAGTGGTTCGGCAACAAGCTCCGGAGCGCGAAGAAGCGCAGCAAGGGTGCCATCGTGGACGTCCGCGGCCGCGGACTCATGTGGGGCGTCGAGCTGGATCGCGATGCCGTCGAGGTGCAGAAGGCGCTCCTCGACAAGGGCTTCGTCGTCGGGACATCCCGGACGAGAGTGCTGCGGCTCCTGCCTCCGTACGTCGTCCCCCGGCCGGCCCTGTCCGGATTCGTCAAGGCGCTCGAGGAGATCCTCCGCGGGGCGCCGAAGGAGAAAGTCCCGTGAAGCCGAAGATCAAGAAGGCCGCGCTCGCGTACTCGGGCGGGCTCGATACGTCCGTCATCATTCCCTGGCTCAAGGAGAATTACGGCTGCGAGGTCGTGGCGGTGGCGGTCGACGTCGGCCAGGCCGAGGAAACGGCCGGCCTCGAGGAGAAGGCGAAGAAGACTGGGGCCTCGGAGTTTTTCCTCGTCGAGGCGAAGGACGAATTCGCGAAGGACTACCTCTTCCCGGTCTTGAAGGCCGGCGCGGCGTATGAGCACGACTATCTGCTCGGCACGGCCACCGCGCGTCCGCTCATCGCCAAGAAGCAGGTAGAGGTCGCGCTCGCCACGGGCTGTGACGCCCTTTCGCACGGCTGCACCGGAAAGGGAAACGACCAGGTCCGATTCGAGCTGGCGTACATGGCGCTCGCGCCGGAGCTCGCGATCATCGCGCCGTGGCGTGAGTGGGACATCGTCTCGCGCGAGGACGCGATCGACTACGCGGCGGCGCGAGGCATCGCCGTTCCTGTCACGAAGAAGGATCCTTACTCCAGGGATCGCAACCTCTGGCACATCTCGCACGAGGGCGGCCCCCTCGAAGAGCCCGGCTTCGAGCCCGAGCCGTCGATGTTCAAGCTCACGGTCGACCCCGAGAAGGCGCCCGACACGCCCGAGCGCGTGACGATCTCGTTCGCGGCCGGCCTGCCGGTGGCCGTGAACGGGAAGAAGCTCGCCCCGGTGGCGCTCATCCAGACGCTCAACGCGCTCGGCGGCCGCCACGGCGTGGGCCGCGTGGACCTCGTCGAGAACCGCCTCATCGGGATCAAGTCGCGGGGCGTGTACGAGACGCCGGGCGGTACGCTGCTCGTCCAGGCGCTCCGGGCGCTCGAGACGCTCACGCTCGACCGCGACAGCGTGCACGAAAAGGAGAAGCTCGCCGCGCGCTACGCCGAGCTCGTCTATTTCGGGCAGTGGTTCTCCCCGCTGCGCGAGGCGCTCGACGCGTTCATGAACGCGCTCATGCCGACCGTGACGGGCGACGTCACGTTGAAGCTCTTCAAGGGGGCCTCGTCCGTGGTGGGACGCACGTCGCCGCACGCGCTCTACTCGGCGCACCTGGCCTCGTTCGACATGCGTGGCTACACGCCGGCGGACGCGGCCGGCTTCATCCGCCTGTTCGGCCTGCCCACGAAGGGGCGCCTGCGCCTCAAGGCCGGGACGACCTACCAGGCCGTCGTGTCCGGGGAGGGGTGAGGCGTTGACCCGTCGCCAGCTCTGGGGAGGGCGGTTCTCCGAGCCCCCCGCGCAGGCCCTTCGGGCCTTCAACGACTCGTTCGGGTTCGATCGCGCGCTTCTCGCCGAGGACATCCGCGGCTCGATCGCTTGGGCCGAAGCCCTCGGCGCGGCCGACGTGCTGTCGTCCCAAGACGTCAAGAAGCTCGTCACCGGCCTCCAGGAGATCGGGTCAGAGGTCGCGAAAACCGGGGTGCCTTCCGACGCGGACGACGAGGACGTGCACTCCTTCATCGAGGCGCGCCTCGCCGCGAAGCTGGGACCGCTCGCGGGCAAGCTCCACACGGGCCGGTCGCGCAACGACCAGGTCGCGACCGACTTTCGTCTTTACGTGAAGGACGCTCTCGCCGAGGGAGCGGCGGCCGCGCGCGGACTCGCGCTCGCGCTCGCGCGGCGCGCGGAGGCCGAGGCCGCGACCCCGATGCCGGGCTACACGCACCTGAAGCGCGCCGAGCCGGTCACGTTCGGGCATTGGTGTCTTGCCTACGTGGAGATGCTGCGGCGCGACGCGGGCCGCTTCGACGACGCCGCCTCGCGCGCGGACGAATGCCCGCTCGGCTCCGGCGCGCTTTCGGGGACGCCGCTTCCGATCGATCGTGAGGCCCTCGCGCGGAGCCTGGGCTTCCTCAGGCCCACGGCGAACTCGCTCGACGCGGTGTCCGACCGCGACGCTGCCGCCGAATTCCTCTTCGCCGCGACGCTTCTCCTCGTCCACCTCTCGCGCCTCGGGGAGGACCTCATCGCCTTCACGTCCGACGAGTTCGGCTTCGCGGCGCTCCCCGACGCGCTCGCGACAGGCTCGTCGCGGATGCCGCAGAAGAAGAACCCCGACGTCCTCGAGCTTGCGCGCGGCCACGCCGGGCGCGCGATCGGCGAGCTGACCGGCCTGCTGGCGCTTCTGAAGGGGCTGCCGCTTGCCTACGACAAGGACCTCCAGCTCGACAAGGAGCCGGTTTTTCGCGTGCGCGGAGTCCTCGCCGCCGCTCTCCCGGCGCTCATCGGCCTTGTCGAGGGGCTTCATCTCGACCGCGAGCGGATGGCTCTGGCAGCCTCGGACGACCGCCTTCTCGCGACCGAGCTCACGGACGCGCTCGCGAAGCGGGGAATGCCGTTCCGCGAGGCGCACGAAATCATCGGGCGCCGCATCGCGGAGGCCGAGGCGCGCGGCTCGACGCTCGCGGCTCTCGGGCCCACGAAGGAGATCACGTCCCAGGATCTTCAAGCGCTCGACGTCGGGCGCGCGCTCGGCAAGCGGGACATCACGGGCGGCGCCGCGCCCCGGCAGGTGGCGCGCGCCGCGAAGGCCGCCGTGCGGCGCCTCACCAGAGGCGCGGCATGAGGCTCCCGAAGGGCTTTCTCGCCTCGGGGGTGCGCGCGGGCATCCGCAAGAAGCGTCCCGACCTCGCGCTCCTCGTCGCCGAGAAGGGCGCGAACGCCGCGGCCCTGTTCACGAAGAACCGCTTCCAGGCCGCGCCCGTCGTCCTCGGCAAGCGCGACCTCGCCCGGAGCCGGGGCCGCGTCCGCGCCGTCGTCGTGAACGCGGGCTGCGCGAACGCCGTGACGGGAAAGCCCGGTCTCGACGCCGCGCGCCGCGTGCGCGACGGCGCCGCGGCGCTCCTCGGGGTGCCGAAGGAAGAGGTGATCGTCTCCTCCACGGGCGTCATCGGCGTCGTCCTGCCGGACGCGAAGATCCGCGCGGCGCTGCCCGATGCGAAGTACCGCCTCTCGGCATCGGGGCTCGAGGCCGCTTCGCACGCGATCCTCACGACGGACGTCGGCCCGAAGATCGCGCACGCGGCCTTCACGTGGATGGGCCGCCGGGGCCGTGTCGTGGGATTCGCGAAGGGTGCGGGCATGATCCACCCAAACATGGCGACGATGCTGGCGTTCGTCATGACGGACGCGGAGGCGACGCCGGCGTTCCTGAAGTCCGCGCTGCGGGAGGCCGCTGACGCGAGCTTCCACGCGATCTCGGTGGACGGCGACACCTCGACGAACGACACCGTCCTCCTCATGGCGTCGGGCGCCCTCGGCGGCCCGGCGATGTCGGCCCCGGACGACGCGCCGGACTTCCGGCGCGCGCTGACCGAGGTCTGCCGGCAGCTCGCCTGGCTCATGGTTCGCGACGGCGAGGGCGCGACACGCGTCCTCGACGTGACGGTGACCGGCGCGCGCTCGAGGGCTGACGCGGAGCGGGCCGCTCACGCCGTCGCGACGTCGCCCCTCGTCAAGACGGCGCTCCACGGCGGCGACCCGAACTGGGGGCGCATCCTCGCGGCCGTGGGCCGGAGCGGAGCCCGATTCTCGGAGAAGCGCGTCTCGCTCCGCCTCGGGCCGCTGACCCTCGTGAAGAACGGCATTCCGGCGCCTTATCGCGAGAAGGACGCGGTGCGCATCTTTCGAAAGGAGCGGGTTCCCGTCGTCGTGGATCTCGGAGCCGGCGTGGCCACGGCCTCGAAGCTTTCCTCGGACCTCGGACACGACTATGTCTCGCTGAACGCGGATTACCGGAGCTGAGCGAAAAGAACAAAAAACGAGGCCCGCGGTTTCCCGCGGGCCTCGTCGTTCCGGGATTCGAGGGGTTAGTACTTCTTCGCCGCGGGAGCAGGAGCAGCGGTGGCGGCAGCGGCTGGATCAGGAGCGCCGGCTGTGAGGCCGAGAGCGCCCATCTCGTCAGCGGCTTTCGTCTTGACGGCGTTGCCCTTGGCGTTGGCGTCGATCAGGTTGCCCGACTTGAACGCCTCGGAAGCCTCGCCCCAGGAGTTCGTGATGTCGGCGAGGCTCGCCTTGGCGGCGTCGACCTTCGCGGCATCCATGTCTTTTGGGAGCTTCTTCATCGCGGCGAGGGCGTCGACCTTCGACTTGATCTGCTCGACCATGCCCGGAACGGAGGCGGCGAGCGCGGTCCACGTCTTCGTGAGCTCGCCCTTCTTGGCGGTGACGGCCGCGGTGACGTCTTGGGCCTTGGCGGGAACTCCCTGGGCGACTTCCATCGCGGCCTTGTAGTCGCCCTTGTTAAAGGCGTCCTGAGCGGTGGTGTAGGAGAGCATCAGGCCTTTCGTCTGTTCCGGAGCGTACTTGGCGCCTTCGGCCTTGACCTCGTTCATCGAGGTTTCGGCTGTCTTGAGAGCGGCTTCGGCAGGGCCCTTCTGGCTGCAGGCGACGAGCGCCAAGCAGCAGAGAGCCGCGCCCGTGATCTTAAGAGCGTTCTTCATTTCGATTCCTCCATATTTACTCCTGTTTCTCGGTCGGGAGATTTTCTCCAATAGAGCGGGGGTTTCAAATGGAGCACGTGCTTCATTTCGCGCGCTTCCGCCGGGAATCCTGCGCGGCGCCGATGAGCTGCCGCAGCCGCTCCGCGTCCTTTTTCCAGAGGCCATGGATCACGATCGGCGGCGAGCCGCCTGCGGTGTCGAGGACCACGTCCGCGAAGACGACGCCCGCCTGCACCTTCACGGACGCGATGAGATCGGTCGAGATCGAATCCTCGGTGTGGCCGAGGAAACGCGGCTTGTAGCGCGCGACACGTTCGGGAAAGACCGCGACTTGCACGGGGAAAAGCAGGTTGCCGAAGGTCAGGCGCGAGGCGCTGAGAGGCTCAGGGTTGGCGCTGAATGGCCGGTTGAAGAGGTAGAGGATGCCTGCGAAAATGAGGAACGCGGCGACGGCGACGGAGAGAGCCGTGCGCAGGATGCGGCCGCCAACGGGCTTCGCCAGCTTGCGGGCGTTTTCCTCGGACACGGCTCTGGAGTCTAGGGCATTTTTCCCTTGACGCTTCCACGATTTACGTCTATCTTACGCCTAATGCGTCGTATCGGGCCGCGTCGCAACATTTTTTGTACAACGTCGATGGTTCTTTCTAATAAAATTAGGCATTTCTAATAGAAGGCCTTATTTCTTATGGCACTTACGCTCACTCCGAAGCAAAAAGAAATCCTAGATTTCATCCGTGCGTACCGGCAGAAGAGGGGCCTTTCCCCCACCCAGCGTGAGATCTGCGAGGAGTTCGGCTACTCCTCGTTCGGCACGCTCCAGAAGCACATCAAGCTGCTGCTCGAGAAAGGCGTGCTCGTGCGCGATTGGAACAAACGGCGCTCGCTTGTCCTGGCCGAGGAGGACAAGGCAGCTGGGGCCGTGGAGCTCCCTCTCGCCGGTCGCATCGCAGCCGGGCAGCCCATCGAAGCCGAGCCTGAGGGCGAGACCGTCGCGGTTCCCGAGGTGCTCACGCGCAGGGGCCAGAACTACGTCTTGCGCGTGAACGGCAGCTCGATGATCGACGACGGAATCCACGACGGCGACTTTGTCGTCGTGAACCGGCGCGAGAAGGCGGCCAACGGAGAAATGGTGGCCGCCCTCCTGAACGGTGAGGCCACGCTCAAGCGCTTCTACCGTGAGGCCGACGGCCGCATTCGCCTGCAGCCCGCGAACGAGCGCATGAAGCCGATCTGGGTGCATGAGGGTGATCTCAAGGTGCAGGGCGTCGTCGTCGGGTTGATGAGGAAGTATTAACTGAAGTTCCACCGTCTCCCGCTTCCGTCCGGTCTCCACGTCGGCTGCCTCGACGCGGGTTTTTCCCGCCCTTCGGGCGCGCCGCCGCTCGTCCTCCTGCACGGCATCGGCGCGGACCGCGGCGAATGGGCGCTGACGCTGCCGCTCTTCGCGCGGGGGAGGCGCGTCCTCGCGATGGATCTCCTCGGGCACGGCCGAAGCGACAAGCCCGCCGGCTCCGGCGTCACGTACCGCATCCGCCTGCTCGCGGACGCGGTTGTGGGCGCCGTCGAAGCGCTGCCGGACCGGCCGCGGCGCGTGGATCTTCTCGGCCACTCGCTCGGCGGCGCCGTGGCGCTCGACATCGTGCGCCGTTGCCCCCGCCTCGTGAGGCGGCTCGTCCTCGTCGATGCGGCGGGGCAGCCGGTCGAAGAGACGGTCGACGTTCTCGCGGCCTCGCTTCCCTTTGTCCCGCGCAGCTACGAAGACGCGCGGCGCCTGCTGTCCTCGAGCGTGAACTCGCGTCTCCTCGGACATCCGCTCGTCGCGCTCGCGGCTGCGCTATACAAGGGACGCCGGAAGAACCGGTCGCAGCTCATGAAGCTCGTCGCGTCGATGGCGGCGGGGGAGGACGCGGTCAAGCCCAGGGATCTCGCGAGGATCTCGAACGAGACGCTCGTTCTCTGGGGAGACCGCGATCGGATCTTCCCGCTCGCGGCCGGCCGCCGACTTGCGCGGAGCCTGCCGAACGCGCGCCTCGAGATCCTGCCGCGCTGCGGGCACGTGCCTCCCACGGAGCGGCCGGTCGCGTTCGCGCGGCGGGTCCTCGCGTTCCTCGACGCGTAGCACGCGACGAGCGAGCCGGCGCGCGGCGCGTGAGGAAGCGCTGGCTTAGGGCGCGCGTCAGCGCTTGAAAAAGCCCGCCGAAGGCGTTGCGGCCGGCATGCTGGGCGTCGCGCCTGTTCCGAGAAGCTTCTGGTTCAAGTCGCGGATGCGCTCGTTGAGCTGGGACACCTTCGCGCCCATCTCCTGGCGCTGCCGCTCGGCGTCCGCGCGGGCCTTCTGGATCTCGCCTTCGGCGTCGGCACCTTGCTGAGCCTTGGCCTGGATCATCCGATCCCGCTCGGCGACTTCGGCCTCGAGCGACGAAATGAGCTCGTCTTTCTCGACGAGGCGCTGGCGCCACTTGTCTTCCTGCTCCTCGTAGAGGCGCTTTATGTCCATGAGCTCGGTGATGGCGGAGAAGTCGTTTGCAGATGGGGACATGATTCCTCCTCGGCCGCGCTCCTCGATCTTCGGGAAGAGCTTCCGGAGCTTGAGGGAAAGGTCTTCGGGATAGGTCGACAGCTTCATCGCGGCATTCACGTCGATCGCGCCGTTCACGAGCAGCGCGATGAGCGACTGGTTCATCGACTGCATCTTGAAATACGCGACGGAGCCCTCGACTTCATCGAGGATCTCTTTCGTCTCGCCGATCTCGATCTGCTTGGCGATCTTCGGCGAGTTGAGGAGAACCTCGACGACGGGCACGAGGCCCGTGCCGTCCACGCGATCGATGAGCTGCATGGAAACGATCGCCCGAAGGACGAGCGCGAGCTGCCGGCGCACCTGGTTCTGCTGCGCCGGCGGGCACGAGTCCATGATGCGGTCGATCGTCTGCGCCGCGTTGTTCGTGTGGAGGGTCGAGAAGACGAGGTGGCCTGTCTCAGCGGCCGTGATGGCGGTCGCCATCGTCTCCCAGTCGCGCATCTCGCCGACCATGATGACGTCGGGGTCCTGCCGCATCACGTTGCGGAGGGCCTCCGGGAAGGAAATCGTGTCGGTTCCCATCTCGCGCTGCGAGACGGAGGCCATGTTGTCCTGGAAGAGGTACTCGATCGGATCCTCGATCGTGACGATGTGAACGGGATGGCGTTCGGTGATGAGCTTGATCATCGCTGCGAGCGTCGTCGACTTGCCCGATCCGGTCGGGCCCGTCACGAGAACGAGGCCCGCGGGCAGATCGGCGAACGTCTCGATCACCTCGGGAAGGTTCAAAGCCGAAATCTGCGGAATCTGGAAGGGAATACGGCGGAAGACGGCGGTCCACGTGCCGCGCTGCAGGAAGATGTTGCCGCGGAAGCGCGCGACGCCGGTGATGCCGTAGCCGATGTCGACGGCATAGTTCTGCTGCAGCTTGTCCCTCTGGTACGGCGTCAGGATGGGGAGGACCATGTCCTCGATTTCCTTCGGCGCGAGCGGATCGGTCTTCAGGGGGACGAGCCGACCGTTGACGCGCAGGAGCGGCGGACGGCCGGGCTTCAGATGGAGGTCCGAGGCCTCCTTCTTCGTGACGAATTTCAGAAGCTCGGTCAGATCCATCTTCTGTCGACTCGCGGGGCATTTTACGTCAGCAGCGCGCGCGTGCGCTGCGAGGCGTCCGGAAGCGACGAAGCCATGCCCGCGCGCCGCGCGCGCTGCGCACTTCTCCTGCCGCGAGCGCGAGGTCGAACGCCTCGAGCGCCGCACCAAGCTCGGGGCCCTCCGGCAGGCCGAGAAGAGAGGAGATTTCTGCGAAGAGAAGAGGGCGAACCGGCTTCAGGATGCGGCGGAGCACGGCGGGCCGGCGGCGATAAGGCGAGAGAGCGCCGGCGAGGCGGCACGTTCCCTCATCGCCGGCCACAGAGAGGAAGAGGAGAGATTCTCTGAGAAAGGGAGAGAGACGCCGCAACCAGATCGCGATCTCGCGGCGCGTCGGAGGGCGCTTCGCGGCGCGTTCCTTCTGCCGCAAGGGCAGCGCAAGCAGATGACTCGCCAACCTCTGCTCCTCCCGGCTGGTCTTCCATTCTCGAAGGATCGCCTCAGCTCTCTCTTTCCCGAGTGGCAGCAGGAGGAGAGCGCGCGCGACGCGCGAGTCAGGCGAGGAAAGGCGGAAAGCGAGGGAGATTCCGCGCCGCGTGCGCGGCGCGGTGGTTCGAAGGAGGATGCGGAGGACGCCGAGGCGCTCGAGGAACCGCAGAGCGCGCGTCCTTCCGGCGGCCGGCGCGCCGAGAAGCTTGTCCCACTCGACGAGCCGCCTCTCCGCGGGCACGCTTCGAAGAAACCTCCCGGCCTCCCGCAGCTCCGCCATTGCCGGGCGCGCAACGCGAAATTCCGGCAGTTCCGCGAGGAAGCGCGCGGCGCGGAGGACCCGGAGCGGGTCTTCCAAGAAGACGCCCCGGCGAGGCGGAGCGAGCCGTTTCGCCCTTAGATCCGCGAGCGCGCCGGGCGCGCTCGCGAAGGTGCCGGCGGGCAGCGAGAAGGAAAGCGTATTCACGGTGAAGTCGCGCCGGAGGAGATCGGCCCCGCGATCTCCCGTTTCCTCCCAGACGTCGATCTCATGCGAGCGGAAAGGCACTTTGAGGATGCGCTTCGGCGGGGCGCCGAGCGGCACGACGCGCGTGCCGGCTCGTGCCGCCAGCTCTTTCGCGAACGCTTCGGCCCGGCCTTTGGGAGCGACGAGATCGAGGTCGCCCCCGCTTCTGCCGAGGAAGGCGTCGCGTACGGCTCCTCCCACGGCCCGGACGCGCTCGTCCGGCTGCGCGACGGCCGCGGCGAGGGCCGCGTCGGCGCGGCGCATTAGGACGCGGAAGGCTCGCTGGATCGCGCCCAACGGCCCAGACGGTACGGGCGGGCCCGGCGGCCGTCAAGGGCGCCGCTATACTTTCGCGATGAGGATCGACCCCGCGCTCGTCTCGAAGGTGGCCGTGCTCGCGGCTCTCGAGCTTTCCGACGCTGAGCGCGATGCGATGGCGGGCCAGCTCACGCGGATCGTCGAGCACTTCGAGGCGCTGAGGGAGCTTCCCGAGTCGCTGCTCGCGGGTGATTCGGCCGCGCTCCCGACCCCACTGCGGGCGGACGTCGCCCGCGACGGCTCGCCCGGCGCGCTTGTCGAGGCGAACGCGCCGGCCTTCGCGCACGGGCATTTCGTGGTGCCGCGCGTCGTCACGAGGGACTGAAGGGGTGACCGAAGCCTCTCCGGCCGAGCTTCTCGAAGGACCGTTCACCGCGCTCGCGGACGCCGTCAGCACCGGCCGCGTCACGGCGCGAGCGGTGGCGGAAGAGTCCCTTGCGCGTGCCCGGAAGGCGCAGGAAGCGTTCGGGGCCTTTCTGTCGACGAACGCCGAGGAGACGCTCCGCGAGGCCGATGGAGTCGACCGGCGCGTGCGCACGGGCGAGCGGCTGCCGCTCGCGGGCGTTCCGCTCGCCGTGAAGGACAACATCAACGTCGCGGGCCGCCCTTCGACCGCGGGCTCGAAAATCCTCGCGGGTTTCGTGTCGCCCGATCACGCGACGTGCGTCGCGCGCCTGGTGAACGCAGGCGCGGTCGTCGTCGGCAAGACCAACTGCGACGAGTTCGGCATGGGCTCCTCGAACGAGAACTCGGCCTACGGCCCGGTGCGGAACCCCTGGAATCCCGCTCGGGTGCCGGGCGGGTCGTCGGGAGGGTCCGCCGCGGCGGTCGCCGCGCGCGCCGTGCCCCTCGCGATCGGCACCGACACGGGCGGCTCCGTGCGGCAGCCGGCCTCCTTTTGCGGTCTCGTGGGCTGGAAGCCGACGTATGGGCGTGTCTCGCGCTACGGGCTCATCGCCTTCGCGTCTTCCTTCGACCAGGCGGGCGCCCTGACGCGCTCCGTGGACGAAGCGGCGCGCGCGTTCGCCGTCATGGCGGGCGCCGACCCGAAGGACTCGACGGCGCTCGCGACGCCGGTGCCGGATGTCCTCGCGGCGCTCCTCGCGGGCGCCGGAGGAAGGCGGATCGGCCTTCTCGCGGAGGCGTCGTCGGCCGAAGGCGGCCTCCATGCGGACGTGAAGGCCTCTTTCGAAGAGGCAGCCAAGACGCTCCGCGCCGCCGGCGCCGCCGTCACGATGGTTTCCGTGCCGCGCGTGGCGCTTGCCGTTCCGGTCTACTACCTCACGGCCACGGCCGAGGCATCGTCGAATCTCGCCCGGTTCGACGGCGTGCGTTACGGCGCGCGGAAGGGCGATGTCTCGCTCGCCGCGCTTTACCGCGAGACGCGCTCTCAGGGGTTCGGGCCCGAGGTCAAACGGCGCATCCTGCTCGGCACGTTCGCGCTCTCCGCCGGCTATCACGACGCTTACTATGGCCGCGCCCAGAAAGTCCGCGCGCTCCTCGCGAGGGACTTCACCGCCGCCTTTCGTGACGTGGATGCGATCCTTTGCCCGACCTCGCCCGAGCCCGCCTTCGCGCTCGGCGCGAAGACGGACGACCCGCTCGCGATGTATCTCGCGGACGTCTTTACCGTTCCCGCGAGCCTTGCCGGCATTCCCGCGGTCTCGGTGCCGTCGGGTTTCTCCCGTGACGGGCTTCCCATCGGGATGCAGTTCATCGGGCCAGGCGACTCGGAGCCGCTTCTCTTCGCGCTTGCGCGCGTTCTCGAGGACGCGTCCGGCGCCCTCGCGCGTCGCGCGCCGGGCGCGGTGAGTTGAGCGGACACCGAGCGCTTGCCGCCGCGGCCTGCGCCGCCCTTTTCTTTCCGGCCGCCTCGTCGTCCCCGCCGGGCTCCGTCCGCCGCGTCGAGGTGTCGCGGGACTTCGCCGTCCAGCGCGCGGACGGCGCGATCACCGTCGAGGCGCGGCCTCTTGAAGGCGAGACGCCGGTCGAGTTCGCCCGCCGCATCTCGAAAGACGAGGCGACCGCGCAGAAGGTGCTCGCCGTGACCGGAGTCGTTTCCGGCGAACGGAGCGCCGTCCTCTCGTTCGGGGCGCTCTCCGACGAGTCGAAGCGCGCCGCGATCGAGGCGCTCTTTCCTTCCGACGTGCGAGCGACCTCGGGATGGCTCCACATCGCCGTCGAGGACGAACGCCTCGCCGACGTCGCCGAGTGGTTCACCGGCGCGAGCGGGAACGCGCCCGCCCTCGCGAAGGAGAACGCGTTCGCCCTCGACGTCGTGCCGCCCGGCTCCATGGTCCGAATTCCCGCGGAGCTTCTCTTGCCTCCGTTCCGCGACGCGGAGCCGGTGCCCGACACGGCGCCGCCGAATCTCGTCTTCGACCGGGACGAGAAGGGCCGGTACGCCGTCTACCGTCTGCGCAAGGGCGAGGCGCTCTATTCGGCCGTCGTCGTGCGCTTCACGGGCCGTCTCTTCGCCGTCGACGTGAACGACCTCGCGATGACGATCGCCGCGCGCTCGCACATCGAGGACGTCCACGCGATTCCCGTGGGCTTTCCCGTGAAGATCCCGCTGGAGGTCCTGTCCGAGGAGTTCCTCCCGAAGGACGACCCGCGTTCTCTGGAGCGCGCTCGGGAAAAGGCCGAATCGGCGCAGTTCGCGCGTCCCGAGATCGCCCGCGGGCTCGCGGGCGTGCGCGTGATTCTCGACGCCGGCCATGGCGGCCGCGATACGGGGACGCTCCACGGGGGTGTCTGGGAGTCGACGTACGTCTATGACGTCGCCTGCCGCCTGCGAAGGATCCTCGCCGAAAAGACCCACGCCGAGGTCCTCATGACGACGAGGGACGCCGTGCTCGGGTGGAAAGTGCCGGAGAGCGACCGTTTACGCGACACGCGCGCGCAAGTCCTCCTCACGGAGCCGGCGTACTCCCTCGTCGACCCAACGGTCGGCGTCAACCTGAGGTGGTATCTCGCGAACAGCCTGATCCGGAGGCCGGGGCCTGACGGGTCGAAGGTGCCTCCGGAGAGAACGGTGTTCGTCTCCCTTCACGCCGACTCGCTGCACCCCTCCGTGCGCGGCGCGATGGTGTACGTGCCCGGGGAGCGCTACTTGCGCGACCGCTACAGCAAGGCGGGACCGGTGTACGCGGCCTATCGCGAGGTGAAGGAACAGCCCGTCGTGTCCTTCAACCGCAAGGAGCGCGTGGCATCGGAAGGCGCCTCCACGGCGCTCGCGAACGGCATCGTCACCGCGCTGCGCGAGGCCGGCCTGCCCGTCCACCCTTTCTCACCGGTCAGGACACACGTGATACGCGCGGGCCGCGAGTGGGTGCCGGCCATTCTTCGGTACAACCGCGTGCCGAACCGCGTCCTCGTCGAGCTCGCGAACCTCGGCAACGAGGAGGACCGCGCGCTCATGAAGACGCGCGGCTTCCGCGGCGCACTCGCGGATTCGCTCGCGTCCGCGGTCGTGGCTTTCTTCGGCGGCCCGCCGCCGGGGCTGTACGGCCCCGTACCTTCGCCGGCATCGAAGGCCGCGCCGAAGCCGGTCAAGCCGCCGCCGAAGAAGTCGCGCAAGAAGAGCTGACCTGCGCGGCGTGGTCCGGCAGGTCGAAGACGTCTCTCACGAGTGCCGGCAGCCCGAAGGGCAGGGAGGAAGAGGAAGATTTCTTTGAATGAGGTTCATTTTGCGGAGCCTGTTCACGCGAGCCGCAGCACAGCACGGTGGGGCGGCCAGCGCGTCGGCGTCCCAGAGGTCCGCGAGGACGAGGCCCGTCGCGGGGGCGCGCCCTTCTTCACCTTCAAAGAAGTCTTCCAGCGCCATTTCCAGATCTCGAAGCGTCGGGGGCTGGAACTGACCTTGCCGCCGGAGCTCCTCGAGGGTTCCGTTGCCGAGGCGCGTCGGAATGAGAGAGACGGTTCCGGCGCCCGCTCGGAACGACGTCTCGACGCTTCGCCGGGTCGCCGCCGCCCATTCTTTTCTTGGAAGAAACGGGAGTCCGACGAGGACGAAGACCCGGAGAGAGATCCGGTTTCTGAGAAGGAAAGAGGCGGCGGTCCGAAAATCGGCGACGGTCATCCCCTTATTCAATCTTCTCAGAATCTCCTCGTTGGCGGTCTCGAGCCCCAGCGCGACCTCCAGACGCGGGCCTCCGAGGAGATCGCGAAACCTCAGACTCGAATCGTCGACGAGGGCGGGATGGCATTCCACGACCACGCGCTCGAAACCGCGCGCGAGGGAAGCGATCTCCTCGTGGTCCTCCCTCGGGATCGCCGCGCGGTCGAAAAAGCTGCCCGCGTTGTAGAGCTTCAGGGTGTCCGCCGGCGGGAGTCTTTCGAGCGCGAAGCGGATCTGCTGCGGGATCGCGCCCTTCGGCGTCGGCGCCTCGAGCGTGTTCTTCCAGAGGTCGCACATGAGGCAGTGCCACGGGCACTCCCGGTTCGTCAGCAGAATCGTCGCGGCCCGGAGCGTGCCGCCGTCGCCGCGGGGTTCCTCCTCGACGAAAAAGCCATAGGGGCGCGAGGGATCGACCGCGTCCCGAGCGGGCCGGAGGCCGAGGACGAACTCTTCGCGCGCCGCGCGGTCCGCGGCACCCAGCTCGATCACGCCGCGCCGACGTATCGAGAGAGGAACGCGGTGCGGTACTGCGCCTCGGAGAACGGGAAGCGCCGCGCGAAGACGTCCTCCCCGCCCGCACCGTGCTGAAACCGGCGCTTCGGGTAGACGGGCATCTCGAGACCGGTGATTGCCTTGACCCCGCGCGCGACGATCTCGCCCTTCAGCGCGTAGAGCCTCTCGACGCTTCCCTCCGTGAGCGCGTCGAAGGGAATCCCCTCGGCTACGGCGATGACGCGCGGGCGCGTGAACGGGCTGAAGCCGGAGAAACCGTATGCGCGAAGCGGCGCGTAGGTGCGCGCGTACGAGCGGCTCTGGCCGCCGCTGTATGTGTCCGAATGTTTGAGTGAGCCGACACCCCATCCTTCCTGATAGAGCATCAGGTTGTTCACGACGCTCCTGATCGTCAGCTCGGGGTTCTCCTCGATCGGATAGTCCTTCAGATTCTCGTCGCCGCCGTCGCCGTCGAGGAGGAAGCGCCACTCGGGATGGCGCGCGCGGATGCCGCCCAGGAGCGCGAGCGCCATCGTGGCGGACTCCACGTCGCGCGGTTTGTAGTCCTCGATGACCCGCACGGCCTCTTTCGGGTCGAGAGACGCCGGATCGACCTCGATGTGTTCGAGAAAAAAGCCGAGGTCAAGCGCGCCGAGGAACTGCCGGGCTTGCGCGAGATCCGGGCCCGCAGGGCTCGGGCCGCTTCCGGCCGAGAGCGTGAAGGCCTTGAGACGCGCCGGGCTGATGCCGAGGCGCCGGAGGACGTGATGCGTCACGAGAAAGACGGCGCCGCTGTCGATCCCGCCCGAGAAGCAGACGCCGATCGGCTCGGCCATCGGAACCGTTTCGATCCACTTCGCGATCTCGTCGGCGAGCGCGCCGACGTAGAGGCGTCCGATCTCGTCGAGATCTTTCGGCAAGACGTTACGCGCCGGCGTAAACGTCCGCACGTAGCTCGGCGCGGGATCCGGACAGCCGACGAGGCGCAGCGTGACGATGTGGTGCGCCGGTACCATGCGCGTGTAGCTCGGGTGGAACTGATCGCCGTGCCCGTGTGTCGCGAGCCACTTTTCGAGCGTGTCGATCCGGTCCGCCACGACGAGGATGGGGCCGTCTTTTTCCTTCGCGAGGAAGTACCGGAGCGGGCGGTCAAGCGATCGTGCGAGCCGCACCGTGATGCCGTCCACGCCGACGAGTGCATAGGACCCGTCGAGGGCGGAGACCGCTTCCGCATCGCCACGTGCGACGCGCGCGCGCGCCTCCTCGAGCGGGATACCGGAGAGGACGTTGAGGGCGGGATCGGTGAGATCGACGACGCGGGCGATGGATCGGTACATCGGACCTCCTGAGATTCCAGAGGATCCTAACGCGCCGGGGCCGGGCTTGTCGGCCGGCGCGCGACGCGCGTCAGCGCCAGGCCGGCAAGGATGACGGCGGCGGAAGCGAGCTTCTGCGCATTGAAGCGCTCGCCCGTGAGGAGCGCCGACGCGACGCCGGCGAGAACCGGTATGAGGAAACCGAAGCTCGTCGCTTGCGCGACGCCGAGCGTGCGTACGGCCCCGAGCCAGAGGCGGAAGGCGACGACGAGGGGAAGGAACGTCGAGAGGACGGCGATCGCCCACGTTGAGGGGCTCAGACGCCCGTAGTCCTGCCGGAGCATGTCGGGCAGGGTGTATGCGAGAACCAGGACGGTACCGCCTCCGAACGCCGCGAGCTGGGTGCCGAGAGGCGAGAGGAGCCGGCTGGCGCGGGCGGACGCCACGTTATAGACGGCCCAGGACGTGGCCGCTCCGAGGCACATGAGGTTTCCCGCCGTGCTACCGAAGTCAGGTCCGCTGGCCGAGCTGACGAAGAGCGCGACCCCGCCCCAGGCGACGAGAGAGCCCGCGCCGGCGAGAGGCGACATGCGCTCCCAGCCGAAGACGACGACGAGAAGGATCGCGATGAGCGGCGAGACCGAGTTCAGGAGCGCCGCGGAGAAGCTGCTCGTCGAGGCGAGCCCGAGCGCGTAGAGCCACTGGTACACGCCGACACCGGACAGGGCGAGAACGAGAGCGAGGCCCCGCGCGCCGGGCGGGGGCACGAGGCGCTCCCGCCGGACGAGCGCCTCGGCGATGAGAAACGCGGCGGCGAGGACAATCCGCCATCCCGTGAACGCCAACGGGGAAAGCTCGCGATAGACGATCTTCGTGGCGGGGTAGTTCACGGCCCAGATCACGACGGACACGAGCGCGGCGAGGACGGCGAGGGGTCGCGATAAAGGCGCCGGCACCTTCTCACTCTCCCACAGGGCCTGCTATATTCCCACCGCTTCTGCGGCCCGCCGGCGCGCACGCGGCGTCCGAACGAGGCCCTACGCGGAGGTCACCGAACGAGATGCTCGAAGTACAAGGACTCTCAAAGTCGTTTTACGGAACGCCTGCGGTCACGGACGTGAGCTTCCGGGTCGAGAGCGGCGAGATCCTGGGTTTTCTCGGCCCGAACGGAGCCGGCAAGACCACCACGATGCGGATGATCACGGGATTCCTCGCCCCGACCGCCGGCCGCGTCACACTCGCGGACGTGGACGTCGCCCGGAAGCCGCTCCTGGCGAAACGCGCGCTCGGCTATCTACCGGAGACGCTTGCCCTCTACCCGGAGATGCGGGTGAGGGAGTACGTCGCCTTTCGGGCCCAGCTCTGCGGCGTGCCGGGCCGCGACGTGAAAGCGCGCGTCGACGAGGCGCTCGGGAAGTGCTTCGTGGACGACGTCGCGTCGAAGCCCATCGGCAACCTTTCGAAGGGTTACCGTCAGCGCGTGGGTCTTGCGGGGGCGCTCGTCCACAAGCCGAAGGTGCTCGTCCTCGACGAGCCGACGGTCGGCCTCGACCCGCAGCAGATCGTCAAGGTGCGCGCGCTGATCCGCGACCTCAGGAAGGACCACACGATTCTCCTCTCCACGCACATCCTCCCCGAGGTCGAGCTCGTCTGCGACCGCATCCTCATCATCGACAAGGGACGGATCGTCGCATCGGGCACGCCCGAGACGCTCCGCCACCAGATGTCGCAAACGCCCAGCGTGACGGTCGCCCTGAAGGGCGAGGTGCCCGAGGCCGATCTCGTCTTTCGCCAGCTGCCCGGCGTCGCCGCCGCGTCGCGTATCGGCGCGGGTGGCGAGACGCGCGTCACGCTCGACGGCGTGCCCGGGGCCGACCTGCGCGAGTCCATTTTCAAGGAGTCGGTCACCCGCGGCTGGACCCTCCTCGAGCTCTCGCCCCGCGAGGCCTCGCTCGAGGACGTCTTCGTACGCCTCGTATCGCGCGACGCGGCCGCGGAGCCCGGCCTCGAGCCGGGCGTCGACCCGGACGCGCCGACGCCCGCCGCGGGCACGGGGGTGCCGTCGTGAGGGCCTTCGTCGCGATCCTCAGACGGGAGTTCTTCTCGTACTTCGTCTCGCCGCTCGGGTATCTCGTGCTCACCTCGTTCCTGCTCGTGAGCGGATGGGTGTTCATGGTGCTCGTCGGGGCGCTCAATTCGCCGGAGACACCCCGGATGGCCCTCATGTCCACGTTCTTCACGAACGTGTTCCAGTGGATCTTCCTGATGCTCGTCTCGGCGATCATCGCGATGCGCCTTCTCACGGAGGAACGGAAGTCCGGTTCCATCGAGACGCTTCTCACGGCGCCCGTGTCCGAGGCGACCGTCGTCGCCGCGAAGTTCACGGGAGCGTGGTGCTTTTTCCTGTTTCTGTTCGTCCCGACCGCGATTTACCCGCTTCTACTCTCCCGCTTCGGGGGGCTCGACCTCGGGCCGGTTCTCTCGGGCTATCTCGGGATCGCGCTCATCGGCGCGCTCTTCATCTCCGCGGGGACCTTCGCGTCCTCGCTGACGAAGAACCAGATCGTCGCCGCCATCCTCGCGTTCGTTCTCATCCTCGGCACCTTCATCATCGGCGTCGCGCGCGACTTCCTGCCGTTCCCCGAGGCGCGCGATGCGCTGTCGTATCTGAACATCCTCGAGCACATGGACGATTTCGCCCGGGGAATCGTGGACACCCGGCGCATCCTCTACGTCGTCTCGACGGTCGTCTTCTTCCTCTTCCTCTCGACCCGCGCCCTCGAGGCGAACAAGGGACGCTGAGATGGACGCCAACGTGAAAGACACCCCCTCCCGTTCCACCTATCGCGCGACGCTCGCGATCTCCGTCGTCCTCGGCCTCGGAATCCTCCTTCTCGTGAACTACATCGGCTCGCGGCGTTATGCGCGCTTCGACTGGACGACGGCCGGCCGCTACTCGCTCTCGGACAAGACCGTCAACGTCCTCAAGGATCTCAAGACGCCCGTTCAGATCACCGTTTTCATGACGGCTGGCACGCCGCTCTACCCGGAGGTCGACGAGATCCTCAAGCGCTACAAGGCGAAGAGCCCCATGCTCACCGTCGAGACGCTCGACCCGACGCGCAATCCCGCTCGCGCGAAGACGTTCGTCGAGGAGATGGGCCTGAGGAATCTCGCCGTCGTGTTCCGGGCCGGCGAGAAGAAAAAGATCGTCACCGAGGATCGCATCGTCGAGTACGACTACTCGCGCGCCCGGATCGGCGGGGAACCGTCGGTGAAGAGCTTCCGCGGCGAGCAGGAGTTCACGTCGGCGATCCTCAGCGTCACGCAGGCCAAGGCTCCGAAGGTCCTCTTCACGTCCGGGCACGGTGAGCGCAAGTTCGACGCGGCCCGGAGTCGCGAAGGATTCTCCGAGGTCGCCGAGTCGCTCAAGGCCGACAACTGCACCGTCGAGGAATGGGCCTCGCTCGGCGCCGCCGGAGTGCCGGAGGGCGCCGACCTCGTGGTCGTCGCGGGGCCGCGCACGCCCTTCACGGAACCCGAACGCGACGTGCTGAAAAAATATCTCGACGCCGGCGGCCGCGCCCTGTTCTTCCTCGACGTTGAATTCCCGCCGGGGACGAGCAGCACGCTGTCCGACTTCGGGCTCGCACCGCTTCTCGCGTCCCTGGGCCTGAAGCTCGACAGCGACGTCGTCGTGGACCCGAAGAACACGCTTCCCGGAATGGGAGCCGAGACCGTCTTCGCGAAGTCTTTCCGGAGCCATCCCGTCACGAAGCTCCTCGCCGGATTGCCCGTCGTCTTCCCGCTCGCGCGCTCTGTGAGCGTGACTCAGGCGCCGGTCCCGGGCTGGAAAGTGACGCCCCTCGTCGAGACGTCGCCCGAGGGCTGGGGCGAGACGAACCTCAAGGACCTCGAGAAGTCGGGCCGTCCGAAAAAGGACGACAACGACGTCAAGGGTCCCGTCTCGCTCGCTGCAGCGGTTGAATCAGACGAGTCCCGCCCGAGCGTGCCAGATGGGAGCGCGAAGGCGGGAGAGGCGCCGAAGAAAAAAGCCCGCGTCGTCGTCTTTGGCGATGCCGACTGGGCGTCGAACGCGGGCATCGCGAACGCCGCGAACCGGCTTCTCCTGTCTTCCGCCGTGAACTGGGCGCTCGAGCGGGAGTCTCTCGTGGCGATCCCCCCGAAGAATGCCGATCAGGTCGCCGTGACGCTCACGCGGAGAGACATCGGCCAGGTCGCGTTCGTCGTCCTCCTTCTCATGCCGCTCGCGGCCGTCGCGATGGGCATCGCGATCTGGGCCCGCCGGCGCAAGTAGTAGTCCCATGTCCACGCGCAAGCTCCTCGTCCTGTCCGGCATCTTCCTCGCGCTCCTCGCGTTCGTGATCCTCTTCGAGCGCAAGCAGCCGACGTCCGAGGAGCGCGCGAAGTCCGCGAAGCGGCTGGCGGACGTGAACGTCGAGGACGTCGTCTCGGTCCTTCTCGAGCGCCCGGACCTTCCGAAGGTGGAGCTTTTCCGCCACGACAAGAACCGCTGGACGCTGAAGAGCGAGCCCGAGGGTCCGGCGGACGGATTCGCGGCGGAAAACCTCGTGAGCGACCTTGGGCGGCTCGACGTCGTCGGCGAGGTGCGCACTGACATCGACCCGAAGGAATTCGGCCTCGACGCGCCGAAGGCGAAGGCAACCCTCCATTTCAAAGACAAGTCCGTGAAGACGTTCGCGTTCGGGCAGGCCATTCCCGGAACGGACGCGACCGCGGCCGCCGAGGGAGCGCGCTTCGGGGCCGTGCGGGCGGCGCCGCTCGCGGCCCTCACGAAGCCGCTCGACGAGTACCGAAGCCGATCCCTTTTCGAAACGCCACCCGCCGAGATCACGCGTCTCACCCTCACGAAGGGCCCGAGCACGGTCGTCGTCGCCCGCGAGGCGAAGCCCGACCGCGAGGCGGGCGTTTGGAAGATGGAGAAGCCCGTCGCGGATTTCGCCTCGGGCACATTCGTCGACCGCCTGCTCGGCGATCTCGCGAGCGAGCGAATCTCCGAGTTTCCGGCCATCCCCGCGACCGAGCTCGCCCGCGTCGGCCTGGCGCCGGCCTGGGCGACGGTGAAGGTGGAGAAGGGCGCGGAGATCGTCGCGACGATCTCGTTCGGTTCCGCGAAGGCGGACGCCGGAGGCAAGATCTACGCGAAGGCCGGGAATATCGTCGCCGTCGTCGACGATCGGGTGCGCGAGGACCTCGACACGGAGATGTCGGCCTGGCGGGAGGGGCGCGTCCTGTCCGTCGACCTGCCGGGCCTTCGCCGAGTCTCATTCGTGGCGGGCGAGCTTCGCGCGGGGGCCGAGAAGGTGGAAGGAGCCTGGCGCTCGGCGGGCCGCGAGATCCCCGCGAGCGTCGCCGAGGCCCTGGGCGGCAGCGTCGCGCGCGCTGAAGTGAAATCCTTCCTGCCGCGACGCACCGGAAAGGCCGCGAAGGACAAGCCCGTCGCGACGCTCGAGCTTCTGTCCGAAGGGGAGACGCCGCCGCGGGTCGTCTCGTTCTTCGAGGCGCCGTCCGGCGTCACGGGTGTGCTGGCCGAAGCCACGGGAAGGCCCGAGCCGATGCTCGTCGACAGGGCCGTCCTCGACGGTCTGCGCCGCGAGGCGGCGGCGCTCAGGGACGCGGCCACGGGCAAGCCGAAGGAATCCGGCAAGCCGAACGCAGGCGGGACGCCCGAGCCCATTCCCACGCCGGGCGGTCTCCTGAAGACCGTCACGCCCGCGAAGAAGGTCTAAGCCGGTCAGACCTTCTTCAGCTTCCCCGCTGGCGCGCGGGTCGTCGTTTCCTTCTCTTTGTCCTTGGGCGCGTCGGCGTCGCGCCTGACTCCCATCGCGCGTGCACGCTCGTCCGCGCTTCGCTCGAGCGTGGCGAGCCGGGCGAGCCGCTCGACCTCATTCTGGCGCTCGGACTGTTCGCTCTTCTTCTTCGCCGAGCCGAGGAGTGAGCTCGCGGCGAGGACGAGCTTCAGGTGAAACTGTCCGGTGAACTTCGTGTTCTCGCCGAAAGCGCCCACGAAGGACGAGCCGCTGAGCCGGGCCTCCGAGAAATCCGCCCCTCCGATGTTCGCCTGCTTGAACGCGGCTCCGTCGAGCTTCGCGCCGACGAGCTGGGCGAAGCGCAGGTCGCTTGCCGAGAAATCGGCGTCCTCGGCCTCGACGCCGAAGAGGTTCGCGCCGGACAGGTTCGCCCCTACCGCGATCGCGCTCGAGAGGCGCGAGCGCTTCAGGTTAGCCCGCCGGAGGTTCGTCCGCGCGAGCTTGACCTTGGCCATGATGCAGCCCTCGAGATTCGCCTCGGAGAGATCGGCGCCGGAGAGGTCGGCTTCGGTGAAGTTCGAGCCGCGCAGGTTCGCGCGCATGCCGTTCGCCTCGAGGAGGCGCGCGGCCGTGAAGTTCGGAAGCCGCATGCGGGGCGTTCTCAGGTCGATCTTGTCGAGCGTGGCGCCGGTGAAGTCGGTTTCCTCGAGTTGTGCCCCGAGGAAGACGGCACTCCTCATGTCCGCTCGATGAGCGCTCGTCTTGCGCAGGATCGCGTCCGAGAAGTTCGCGCCCTGGGCCACGAAGCGCTCGAGGTCGGCCTCGGAGAGGTCGGCTCCCGTGAAGTCGGCGAGGTTCGCCTCGGCGCCGCGGAAGACCGCGCGCTGGAGCTTCGCGCCCTTGAACGACGTGCCCGAGAGCTTCGCGTCGCGGAAGAACGCGAGGGTCAGGTTCGCCTTGTCGAAACGGCCTTTGCGATACGTCACGCCGTCGAACACGGCCTGCGTGAGGTCGGCTCCCTCGAAGACGGAAAGGTCGAGCTGGGAGCCGCGGAAGTTCGCGTAGAGCAGGCGGCTGAATGAGAAGTCCGTCGAGGTGAAATCGGTCCCGTCCAGCTTCGCGCCTGTCATGTCGACGGCCGTCATCACGGATTCGCGCACGCTGGCGCTGCGCAGGGTCGCGTTCCGGAAAATCGCTCCCACGAATGAAACGCGTTCGAAGAGAAGGTAGTCGAGGTCCGTTTCGGACAGGTCGACTCGGTCGAGCTTCGAGCCGTTGAACGAGGCCCCGGTGACATGGGCCCGCGCGAGGGACGCCCCTGAGAGGTTGCAGCCCTCGAGCTTCGCCCGGGAAAGGTCGGCGCCGGAGAGATTCTTCCCCGAGAGGTCGACGCCCTGGAGGCGCACCTCGGTGAAATCGGGCGTGAGGGTGGGCCGTTCGGCGCGCCAGTCGTTCCAATCGGGGGCTTGTAGCCGTTCGAGGTGTTCTGGGTTCACGGGGGCGTAGTTTACCGAAGCTTGTAAGATCCGCCAGAGTGATCGAAATCGCGGTCCGGGGACCCGAACGAATCCGGCGCGCCCTCCTTGGAGGTTACCCTCTCCTTTACATCGTTTCCTGGGAGGAGGGGCGCGTCGAGCGGGCCATCGCCGCGCTCGCCCAGAAGTTCTACGACAAGCCCGTGCCCTTCGCCGTCTGGAGCTGCGTGGACGGCGTCGTGGCGGGAACCGAGCGCTGGCCCGACACCGCCGACCCCCTCAAAGCCCTGGACGCGATCCTCGCGACGCCCGGCCCCGGCTTCTTCCTCATGAAGGACCTCACGGCCTTCCTCGCCAAACCCGAGGTGGTGAGGCGCCTGAGGGACGCCTACCGGGCGCTCAAAGGCAAGGGCCGGTTCGTCGTCCTCGTCTCTCCGCGCCTCATCATTCCGGAGGACCTGAAGAAAGAGATCCACATCCTCGACTACGACCTTCCGGACGAAAGCGAGATCCTGTTCCTCCTGGGCCATCTCGGGAAGCGCTACTTCGGCGAGAAGGGCCTGCCGGACGCGGACGCGAAACGCCTCGCCATGGCGCTCAGGGGCCTCACGCAGGACGAGGCGGAGCACGTCGTGTCGAGGGTCTTCTCGCGCCGGCCCATCTTCGACGACCAGGCCTACTTCGAGGTTCTCGCCGAGAAGCAGCAGGCGACCCGCAAGGACGGCGTCCTCGAGTTCGTGCCGCCGCGTTTCTCGCTCGCGGACGTGGGGGGCCTCGAAAACCTCAAGGAATGGCTCGTGAAGCGCCAGAAGCTCTTCACGAAGGAGGCTCTGGACGCCGGCCTGCCCGTGCCGAAGGGCATCCTGCTCATGGGCGTATCGGGCTGCGGAAAGTCGCTCTCGGTGAAGGCCATCTCCGCGCTCTGGAACCTCCCGCTCTTCCGCCTGGACATGAACCTCGTCTTCGGCACGGACAACCCAGAGCAGACGTTCCAGCGCGCGCTCCACACGGTGGAGTCGCTGTCACCCGCGCTCCTTTGGATCGACGAGATCGAGATGGCGATCACGGGCGGGCGCGAGGCGGGCGGCGGCGACCCCGCGCTCGGGCGCATCTTCTCGACGTTCCTCACCTGGATGCAGGAGAAGCAGGGGCTCGTCTTCGTGGCGGCGACGGCGAACCGCATCCACCTCCTGCCCGCCGAGATCATCCGCAAGGGCCGCTTCGACCAGGTGTTCTTCCTCGACCTGCCGAACGAGAACGAGCGCAAGGCCATTTTCAACGTCCATCTCAAGAAGGTCGGCGTCGACTCGAGTCTCTTCGACGTCGTCTTTCTGGCGAAGGCCACGAAGGGCTTCGTCGGGTCGGAGATCGAGGCGGCCGTTCAGGCCGCGGCGGTCGAGGCCTTCAACCAGGGCCGCAAGCTCAACGAGGACGACATGTCGAAGATGCTGACGGCCACCGTGCCCCTGTCGCGCACGATGGACGAGCAGATCAAGGCCATCAAGAGCTGGGCGCACGACCGCGCGATGCCGGCGTCCAAGGCCTAGGTGCCCCCGACACCGGCACGGATCGGCGGATCAGAACGGTTAGCTAGGAGACCGGCCTCAGTTCCAGCGCGGATCGATCCCGGACCGCCGGAACGGCTCGAGGAAGTCGAGCCGCTTCTGCACGCCCGCGATGTGCTCGAGCGCCCAGTCGTACCGCTGCTCGAGCCGGTCCATCACGAGGACGCGATAGCCTTCCTCGGCATCCAGTCCGAGCCGAATGAGCGCCTCGTTCACGAACCCCTCGTCCGAGAGCTGCGACGGCAGGGAGCGCGCCTGCGATCGCCCGACGGAGTCCGCGAGCCGCTCCACGCTCTTCGCGAGAAGGCGCCGGAGGTCTCTTCGAGTTCGGCCCATGGGGGCGGCGCTCGGGAGGGGTTGGACGGTGAGGGGTGTGACTTCCGCCACACGGTAGAGAGCGGGCGTCTCGCGCTCGCCCGCGATCCGGTACCGGAACGTCCCCCGAAGGAGGATGTTCGAACGGCCGTCCTCGAGGGCTTCGTGTTCGACGATCTCGCCCGCACAGCCGATCTCGAATACGGCCGGCCGGCCCGCGCCGTCCGGGCGCGCCGCCGGGTTCAGGAGCTGGATGCCGATGAGCCGGTCGCCGGAGAGCGCGTCGGAAAGCATCGCCTGGTATCGGGGCTCGAAAACGTGAAGCGGAAGCTTCGTCTCCGGCAGAAGGAGAACGTTTGGAAGCGGGAAAAGGGGGAGAAGGCGGTATACGGTCATGGGCTCGAGAATGATGCAGGAGGATGAGTGCGTCCCGAATCCGGCATGTTATCTTTCCGCGTGATGGCGAACAAAGGCGACCGCTACGCGGAAAACGTACCTGGGAAATTCTACGTCGATACGCAGTGCATCGACTGCGACGTCTGCCGCGTCACGGCGCCGGCGAACTTCACCCGCCAGGAAGACAAGGGCTTTTCGTACGTGATGAAGCAGGCTGCGACTCCCGAGGAAGAGGCGCAGTGCCAGGAAGCGATGGACTCCTGCCCGGTCGAGGCCATCGGCAACGACGGGGAATAGGGAGAAGAGAAGATTTTCTTAGAAGGTTGAAGAGGGAGAGAGAGCCCTTCTTGCGTGGTAGCTGGACCTCACCAGCGGCCCTGACTCGACGAGGGCAAACCCCATCTCCTCGCCTTCCTCCCGGATCTCTTCGAACTCCTGAGGTGTGTAGTACCGCTCGATCGGGAGTCGGCGGGCGTGCGGCTGGAGATACTGGCCGACGGTCACGACGTCGACGCTGCACTCGCGAAGATCACGCAGCGTCGCCCGAAGCTCCTCACGCGTCTCGCCGAGCCCCACCATGACCCCGCTCTTCACTTTCATAGAAACCTTCTCTTCATTCTTTCGTGTCCCTGCCCGCCGCAGCAGCTCGAGCGACCGCGCATAGATCGCGTCCGGCCGCACGCGCCTGTAGAGGCGCTCGACGGTCTCCGTGTTGTGGTTCAGGACCTCGGGCCGCTCCGCCAGGACCGTGTCGAGCGCCGCCTCGCTGCCGAGAAAGTCCGGGATGAGAACCTCGATCGTCACGCTGGGTGTGAGCGCGCGAATCTCGCGGATCGTAGCGGCGAAGTGGGAGGCTCCGCCGTCCGGCAGCTCGTCGCGATTCACCGACGTGACGACGGCATGTTGGACGCCGAGCGTCTTCACGGCCTCGGCGACGTGGCGCGGCTCCTCGGGGTCGAGCGGCTTCCCGGCGCCCTGCGCCACCGCGCAGAAGCCGCAATGGCGCGTGCAGACGTCGCCCATGAGCATGAACGTGGCGGTCTTGTCGACGCCCCAGCACTCGAAGAGATTCGGGCAGCGTGCTTCCTGGCAGACGGTGTTGAGACGCTTGTCCGCAACGAGCTCCGCGATGCCGCGCGACGTCTCGTTGTCGTAGAGGCGTACCTTCAGCCATTCGGGGCGGGGGGTGATTCGATAAAGAGGCCTGGAGGACGGAACCGCGCTCACGGCCCGAGTCTAGCGGGTGTCATATGCTTCGCCCCACGAAGCGGAGGACACATGGTCTCCATCGCATCTCTCTGGCTGCCCATCCTGCTTTCGGCCGTCGCCGTCTTCATCGCGAGCTCGGTCATTCACATGGTCCTGCCGTACCACAAGTCGGACTACAAGAAACTCCCGTCTGAGGACGGCGTCCTGGACGCCCTCCGGAAGTTCGACCTCCCCCCCGGCGACTACATGTTCCCGCTGCCGGCCAGTTCCAAGGAGCTGAAGGCCCCGGCCTTTCTGGAGAAGTGGAGCAAGGGGCCCGCCGGCTCGATGACGGTGCTGCCGAAAGGCCCGTGGTCGATGGGCCGGAACCTTTCGCTCTGGTTCCTGTATTGCGTCGTCGTCGGCATCACGGCGGCGTACATCGCCGGGCGCGCGCTGCCGGCGGGGGCGCACTACCGCGCGGTGTTCCGCTTCGCGGGTGCGACCGCCTTCTACGGCTATGCGCTGGCGTTGTGGCAGAACACGATCTGGTACAAGAAGTCGTGGATGACGACGCTGAAGTCGACGTTCGACGGCCTCATCTACGCGCTTCTGACCGCGGGCTTTTTCGGCTGGCTCTGGCCAAGGTGAGAGGCTAGCCGCGCCCCCTGATCCCTTCCCGCGCCGCCCACTGCCAGACGGGGTCCCACGCGTGGTAGACGCAGCGGACGCCTTCCACCTCTTCCTCCTCGATGGGAGCGGGGAAGCGGACCGCGACCGTGTGCTCGACGGCGGTGCGCGCGGCCTCGCGCACGACGAGCCATTCACGCACGTCCGCTGCATCTTCGGCGCCCTCGTGGTACGGGTCCACCCCGAGCGTCAGGAGCGTCGGAAGGTTCTTCGGGCTACATTCGACGTCGAGGATCCGCACGGCCTGCAGGCGGTTGCGGCCGTTGGGGTCCGTGAGGAACTCGCGCACGGCCACGTGGAGATCTTCGGGGTCGAAGTACGCGAAGGCCATGAGCGCGTCGCACCGCACGGCGGCCTCGACGTCGAGGAGGAGCTCGCGAACCTTTTTCGCGAGCGGCCGGAACGGCTCGAGACGTTCCGGAGTCTCGTCCTGGAGGCCCGCGAAAACGAAGAGCCCGGCGCGGCGGGTGTCGGAATCGGCGTCGACGAGCGCCTGCGCGACGAGGCCAACGGTCTCGTCGTTCACCGGAGCGCGCACGATCCGGTCGAAGCGCAGCGTCTCGCCTTCTCCGGCGTATGGCGCGATGCGCCCGGTCAGGAGCTCATAGATTCCCCGGTTCTCGTACTCCGTCATGGCGATTCACCCTTCTCCCTTTCGAAGACTTTCAGGAAGTGAGTCGCGAAGCATTGTGCGACCTCCGGCAGCGCCGGCGGCGGTTTATCCGGGTTTTCCCTCGAAAGGGACGTCACGCCGCCGTCGGTGATCCCGCACGGAATGAAGAGCGAAAACCTTGCCAGGTCGGTCGAGACATTCAGAGCGGCCCCGTGCGTCGTGACCCAGCGCGACAGATGGACGCCGATCGCGCCCAGCTTGCCGTTTCCGACCCAAATCGAGGCCCACCGCGCGGGAACGGAGCTACGAGCCGCGGTCACGCCGAAGTCGCGGGCGGTACGAATAAGTGTCTCCTCGAGGTCGCGCACGTACCGCCGCACGTCGCGCCGCCCGCGCGAGAGGTCGAGGACCGGGTATGCGACGAGCTGGCCGGGGCCGTGGAACGTGAGCTTGCCGCCCCGGTCGGCGATGCGAAGCTGGACACCGCGCTGCAAGAGGAAGTCCTCGGTGACGAGCATCTCGCCCAGGTCGGCGTTTCGGCCGGCCGTGATGACGTCGGTGTGCTCGAGGAGGAAGAGCGTCTCGCGCCCTCCCGCTTTCACGCGCGCTTCCGCTTCCTTCTGAAGCGCGAAGGCCGCGTCCCAGGAGACGCGGCCTTCTGAGAGGAGCGAGACGATGTCGAGCGTCCGGTGCATGGGAGATTCTAGCCGAGGGCCTCCAACTCGCTCCACGTGCCGTTCTCGAGCGTCGCCTTGACGACGTTCACGAACGCGTCGCCCTCGGCCCCGTCGATGAGCCGGTGGTCGAACGTGAGCGCGACGTAGCCCATCGTCTTGATGGCGAGCGAGTCGGAGCCGTCCGGCATCTCGACGACCTTCGCGCGCTTCTCGATCGCGCCGACGCCCATGATGGCGACCTGCGGCTGGTTGATGACGGGGGTCGCGAAGAGCGACCCGAACGAGCCGTGGTTCGTCACCGTGAACGTGCCACCGGCCACCTCGTCGGGCACGAGCTTCTTCGCGCGTGCTCGCGTCGCCAGGTCGTTCGCGGCCCGCGCGAGGCCCACGAGCGAGAGGTCGTCCGCGCGCCGGATGACCGGCACGATGAGGCCCCAGTCGAGCGCGACGGCGATGCCGAGGTTCACTTCGCGGTGGTGGACGATGTCGTCGCCTACGATCGAGGCGTTCACGAGCGGACGTGCTTTGAGGGCCGCGACGGCCGCTTGGAGAATGAAAGGCAGATACGACAGTTTCGTTCCGTACTGCTGCTCAAACCGGGTCTTCACCCGGTTTCTGAGCTTCGCGATGCTCGAGTAGTCGACCTCGAAGACCGTCGTCACGTGGGCCGAGGTCTGCTTCGACTCGACCATCCGCTGCGCGATCTTCTTGCGCATCGCGCTCATCGGCTCGACCGTGACGCTGCTCCCGGTCGGGAATGCGAGAGCCGTGGAGGAGGGCGCGGGAGCGCGCGCCGGGACGAGAGCGTCGGCGGGGCGCGCGGCGATGGCGACGGGGGCCGGGGTCGGCGCAGGAGACGGGGCGGGTGCCGGCGCGGGCGCGGCGGCGTGAGGCGCTGGGGGGGCAGCGGCAGCGGTGTTCGGCGCGCCGACGGCCAGAAAGCCTTCGATGTCGGCCTTCGTGACGCGGCCCGAGATGCCCGTGCCCTGAATCTGCGAGATGTCGACGCCCTTCTCCTCCGCGATCGCGCGGACGACGGGAGACGAGCGCCGCTTCAGCAGCTCTTCCTGGGATTCACTGGGTTGGGGGGGGCCGGAGGAAAGGGGAATTGAAGATTGCTTAGAAGGCGCGGGAACGGACGTAGCGACGGGGGCTGGCGTAGCCGCGGCGGTGGCCGGCTGCGCACCCTTCGAAGAATCTTCCGCCGGCGGAGCCGGCGGTGGCGCCGCCGCGGCCTGGGCCGCCATTCCCGCAGCGGTCGAGGTTCTCGCCTCGTCCGAAGAATCTTCTCTTCCTGCCGCCGGCGCAGCCGGCGGCGCAGAGACTTGCTCTCCCGCCTCCGCGAGGCGTGCGACGACCGTGTTGATCGGGACGGTCTGGCCCTCGGGGACGAGGATCTCGAGGAGGGTGCCGGCGCCCGGCGAGGGGATCTCGGCGTCGACCTTGTCGGTGGAGATTTCGAAGAGGGGCTCGTCGCGCTTGACCGCGTCTCCGGCCTTCTTGAGCCACTTCGTGATCGTTCCCTCGGCGATCGACTCGCCCATCTGCGGCATGATGACGTTCGTCGGCATGGTCTTTTCTCCGGTCGCTAGTACCGCACGAGCTTTCGCGCGGCGGCAAGCAGGGTCTTCACGTTCGGGAGGAACGCTTCCTCCAGAGGCGGAGAGTACGGCACCGGTGTGTCGGGCGCCGTCACGCGCAGGATCGGGCCGTCCAGCCACTCAAACGCTTTCTCGGAAAGCGTCGCGGCGATCTCAGCGCCGAGCCCGCCCGTGCGCGTGTCCTCATGGAGGATGAGGCACTTGCCGGTGCGCCGGACGGACGCGAGGATCGCCTCTTCGTCGAGCGGCAGAAGCGTCCGGAGGTCGAGCACCTCGGCCGACACGCCGTCTTTCGCGAGGATCTCCGCCGCCTCGAGAGCTGTCCAGAGCATGGCGCCGTAGGTCACGATCGTGAGGTCCGTGCCTATCCTTCGAACCGCGGCTTTCCCAATCGGTACGACGTAGTCCTCCTCCGGCACGCGGTCCTTCACCCGGCGGTACAGGAATTTGTGCTCGAGAAAGAGGACTGGGTCGTCGTCGCGAATCGCGGCCTTCAGAAGGCCTTTCGCGTCGTAGGCCGTCGCGGGGGCCACGACCTTGAGGCCCGGCGTCTTCACGAAGTACATCTCGGGGCTCTGCGAGTGATACGGCCCGCCGTGCACCCCAGCGCCCGACGGCCCGCGAACGACCATCGGCACGCCGACGCCCGTGCGGTAACGGTTCTTGGCCGCGAAGTTCGTGAGGAGGTCGAAGGCGCGCGAAATGAAGTCGATGAACTGCATCTCGGCGACGGGGCGCATTCCGCGCATCGCCGCGCCGATGGCGCCGCCCACGATCGCCTCCTCCGCGACAGGCGTGTCGAGGACGCGCTCCTTTCCGAATCTCTCCTGCAGTCCCTCGGTCACCTTGAAGGCACCGCCGTAAACGCCGACGTCCTGGCCGAGGACGAACACGCGCTCGTCGCGCTCCATCTCCTCGAAGAGGGCCTGGCGAATGGCCTCGAGGTAGAGAATCTCGACACCGGCGGTCTCGTCCGACGTGAGCGTGAGAGTGGCGCCGGCTCGCGCGACACGCGGGTCGGCCATCAGAGGCCTCCCGTGAAGACCCCGGCGCGGGCGCGTTCGAGGATGCTCTCGTCGGCGTAGACGCTGCGGAACGCGCGCGCCGGGTCGGGGAATGGCGAGGCTTCGGCGAACGCCACATCCGCGTCGAGCTGACTCTCCAACTCGTCGTGGACCCGGCGCCG
>PLZI01000072.1 GCA_003152095.1 Acidobacteriota bacterium
GGGGACCTACTGATTACGAATCAGTTGCTCTACCAACTGAGCTACTTCGGCTCGCTTCCGAAGGGAACGGGAGTGTAGAGAGGGGCGAGACCGGCGTCAAATAACGCGTCCGGTACGTGGGATCGGGCGCGTCAGCGCGCCGAGACCTCGACGTCGATCTCCGACGCGTGCTCGGCAGGCCGATCCGCGAGCGCATCCGCGTGTTCGGCCTTCGCCTTTTCGTCGCGGACGATTCCTTCGGCCACAGCCCCATCGGGTGCCCCGACGGGCGCGAAGACGAGGCCGCGCACGAACTCGAGGAGCGCGGGCGGGACGGGGCGCGCATCGAGGGCCCGCACCGAAGTCACACGGCCGTCCGCGTCGAGGGTGACGCGGAACGCGGAGGCCGGAGTGGAAGCGACCGAAGGCCTGCCCTCCGGGGCACGGCGCAGCATCCACCGCCGCGCGCCTTCGCCGCGCACGGCGACGGACCAGGCTCCGGCATGCTCGGCATTTGCAAGCGCTCCCGAGGCTTTCGCGGCAGGGGCCGCGATGCCCGCTGCCTGCCCGGCGGCGGCGGCGAGAGCAGACGCGCTCGCGACGACCGCGGCCGGAGCCCGCTCCGCTTGGGCGGGCGCGGGCCGCGCGGCCGCGATCCGGTTCTTCACCGTTTCCTTCGACGCGATCTTCGGGGCTTCCGGCAGAGCCCGCTTTGCGGCGTCATTGTCTTTCGCGCCGTTCTTCGCGCCCTCCATGAAGAACACGTCGACCGGCCCCTCCACGCGCCGCGCGGGGAGCGGGGACGCCGGCTTCAGCACGGTGATCGCGACGGCCACGAACGCGAGGGCGACCATCGCGCCGATGGCCATGCCGGGCGGCGGATAGAACCCGAAGCGATGGAAGACGGAGCCGCCCCGCGCGGTCTTTTCGGACACGTTCGAGCTCACGCGCGTGGCGAGCGCGAACGGCGGCGCGGGCTCGGGGAGGGTGCGCGCTTCGGCCACGATCGACGCCAGCTCTTCCTTGCGTCGCGCGGCGGCGGGGTCGTGCGCGAGCACGGCTTCGAGGTCGCTCGCTTCCTCCGGCGAGAGGTCACCGTCGACGGAGCGAGAGATGAGGAGATCGAGCTCCTCGTCGGCGAGGCGGGGGACGAACGGACGGGCGCTCACGAGAGTTTCTCCTTGAGGAGCGCGCGGCCGCGCGCGAGCCGGCTTCGCACGGTACCGATCGGAACCTCGAGCACCTCGGCGACTTCTTCGTACGAAAGACCTTCGAGGTCGCGCAGGAGGACGGCAGCGCGAAACTCCTCCGGGAGCGCGCGAATCGCCGCGCGCAGGCGCGTGCGGCGTTCCTTGAGGACGGCGTTTTCCTCGGGCGAAATGGCGGGGTCGGCGGCGTCGTCGAGGCTCGCGAACGAATCGCCGTCCCGCGTGCGTCCCGGGGTGAAGATCGCCCGCAGCCGCCCGAGCGTGCCCATCCGGGCGCGCGCGCGATTCAGGGCGATCGCGTAGAGCCACGTTTTCAGACTCGACTCGCCGCGGAACTTCTCGAGGCCGTGATACGCACGAAGGAACGTCTCCTGAACGACGTCCTCGGCTTCCGCGGGGCCGACGAGCCGCGCCGCGAGTGAAAAGACCATCGCCGAGTAATGGCGGACGATCTGCTCGAAGCCGAGCACGTCGCCGGAAAGGAATCGGCCGAGGGCCATCTCGTCGCCGGGCCAATCACGTTCGCCCGGATAGAGATACGCCGAGGCTCCCACGGGCGCCATTCTCCCACGCGGGTCCTCGCCCCGAGAGGCGTCGAAGGCGAGGATGCGGGCCGGCATCGCGGTTTCTCCAGAGGGGTTAGGCCCTGCCGCGGGGCGGAAGTTCCCGGCGATTTGACTTTGCCTCTCGGTGCATGGTGCAATTCTGCCGTTCGCCCACCCTCTCTCCCTTTCTCGGCGTGAAGAAATCGGCGGAGCGGGCCGTGAACCCATAGGTCCCCGTCGTTCCATGTTTCGTTCTCACCATCTCCCGAACCCGCTTTCCGCCTGATCGACGCGGATCGCCCCAACCGATCGCTTGTTGCGAAGGATTCTCATTCCATGAAGCTCTACGTCGGAAATCTCTCCTACGCTGTCAACGACAACACGCTCCGCTCCATTTTCGAGCCTTACGGCGCCGTCGAATCCGCGCGCGTCATCTCGGACCGCGACACCGGCCAGTCCAAGGGTTTCGGCTTCGTCGAGATGTCCGATGCCGACGGCCAGAAGGCCATGGGCGCCCTGAACGGTCAGGAGCTCGAGGGCCGCGCCCTCCGCGTAAACGAGGCGCGTCCGCAGGAGCCCCGGACCGGCGGCGGCGGCGGCCGCGGCGGTTACGGCGGTGGCGGCGGTGGCGGCTACGGCCGCGGCCGCTAAGCGCTGAACGGCACATTCAACTTTTATTACACTTGACGAGCTGACGAGACGTCTCTAAGTTAGTCCTCCGAACATGACGAACCGCCTCACGCCCGCCCTTTTCACCGCGATTCCGGTCGCGGCGGTTCGAATTTGTATGTGCATGTGTTCGATGTCCGGCGCTCCCCCGCGGGAGACGGACGGAGGTTCCGCGAGGTTGAGCACGTAGACCACGCGAAACCAGGCGAACCGAGAGCACGACTCATCGGATTCCCAACCGGCCCTCTCACGCGAGAGGGCCGGTTTTTTTGTACCTGGAAAACCAGGAAAAAAGGAGACACGCACATGCCCACGACCGCCGCCGAACCGAAACCCCGCTACCGCCCCGGCACGCTCGCCGTCCACGCCGCCCAGGAGACCGCCGACCCCACCACGAACGCGCGGGCCGTGCCGATCTACGCGACGACCTCGTACGTGTTCAACGGGCCCGAGCACGCCGCGAGCCTCTTCAGCCTGCGCGAATTCGGGAACATCTACACGCGCCTCATGAACCCCACGACCGACGTCTTCGAGAGGCGGCTCGCCGAGCTCGAGGGCGGCGTCGCGGCCGTCGCGACGTCGAGCGGGCAGGCCGCGCAGACGCTCGCGCTCCTGAACCTCGCCCAGGCGGGCGACTCCATCGTCTCGTCGTCGGCGCTCTACGGCGGCACGTTCACGCTGTTCCAGCACACGTTCCCGCGCCTCGGCATCAAGACGACGTTCGTGGACGCGAACGACCCGAAGAAGGTGGCCGCCGCCATCGACAAGACGACGCGCGCCGTCTATGTCGAAACGATCGGGAACCCGAAGCTCGACGTGCCCGACTTCGAGGCGCTCGCACAGGTTGCCCACGCGGCGGGCGTGCCTCTCGTCGTGGACAACACGTTCGCGACACCGCTCCTCTGCCGACCGATCGAGTACGGAGCGGACATCGTCCTCCATTCGGCCACGAAGTGGATCGGCGGCCACGGCACCGCCATCGGCGGGGCGGTCGTGGACGGCGGACACTTCGACTGGGGGAAGAACCCGCGCTTCAAGTCGTTCTTCACGGATCCGGAGCCCGCGTACCACGGCCTCTCGTTCGCGGAGGCGTTCGGCCCCGCGGCGTTCGCCGTGCGCCTGCGGGTCGTCCTCCTCCGCGACCTCGGTGCGTCGCTGTCGCCCTTCAACTCGTTTCTCTTCCTGCAGGGCCTGGAGACGCTGCACCTGCGCATCCAGCGCCACAGCGAGAACGCGCTCGCCGTCGCGCGGTTCCTCGAGGCGCACCCGGCCGTCTCGTGGGTGCGCTACCCCGGCCTCGCCTCCCATCCGGCGCACGAGCCCGCGACACGCTACCTAAAAGGCGGGTACGGCGGCGTCCTGACGTTCGGCGTGAAGGGCGGCGAGGAGGCGGCAAAGAGCTTCATCGCGCACGCGAAGCTCTTCTCGCTCGTCGCGAACGTGGGCGACGCCAAGAGCCTCGTCATCCACCCGTGGTCCACGACGCACGAGCAGCTCACGCCCGACGACCGCGAGCGTGCCGGGGTGACGCCGGACCTCGTGCGCCTCTCCGTCGGCATCGAGGACGTGCGCGACCTGACCGAAGACCTCGACCAGGCGCTCCGCAGGGCGGTACGAACGTGACGGCCGCCCGCGTCCACGTCACGCCCCGCTTCGCGCTCGAATCGGGCGAGATTCTGCGCGACGTCAAGCAGGCGTATGTCCTCGAAGGCGCCCTGAACGCGCGCCGCGACAACCTCGTCCTCGTCTTTCACTCGCTCACGGGCGCGCCGGAGTCGCTGGGAGGATGGAAGGGAGCGGTCATCGGGCCCGGCAAGGCGATCGACACGAACCGCTGGGCCGTCCTGTGCCCGAACCTCCTCGGCTCGTGCTACGGCACGACGTACACGCGCGGCGCGTTCGAGCCGGTGGGCTCGCCGCTCCTCACCACGCGCGACCAGGCCCGTCTCGTCGGCGCGCTCGTGGAGGCGCTCGGCGTCCGGCGCGTCGCGCTTGCGACGGGCGGATCGCTCGGCGGAATGGTGACGCTCGAGTGGGCGGCCACGTTTCCCGCGCGCACGCGAGCGGCCGTCGTCTTCGCGGCGCCGGCGGCTCACTCCGCGTGGGCCCTCGGATGGAACCACGTCCAGCGGCAGGCGATCGCGGCGGCGGGTCCGGCCGCCGGTCTCGCGATCGCACGGATGGTCGGGATGCTGACGTACCGCTCGCCGGCGGAGTTCGAGAGCCGGTTCGCGCGTCTTCCGGGCGAAGAGGAACCGTTCGCGATGCAGACGTACCTCACGCATCACGGCGCCAAGCTCGTGGCGCGTTTCGATGCTCAGAGCTATCTCGCGCTTCTCGGAGCGATGGACGCGCACGACGTCGGCTCCGGCCGCGGCGGCTCCGCTGCCGCGCTCTCCTCGTTTCGCGGACGCCTCGTCGGCGTCGGCATCACGAGCGACGGTCTCTATCCCGAGGAGGAGGTCCGCCGCTGGGTGCTCTCCGTGGGCGCCGAGTCGCGCACGCTCGTCTCAGCACACGGGCACGATGCGTTTCTCCTCGAGCACGGCCCCGTGGGAACGGTGTTCGCCGAATTGCTCGAGGCACGAGACGCGCTCGAGGGCGGACGGACCGCGCTCAGTCTTCAGGNNGTACGGCATGGGCTCGCCGATCGTGAGGATCTCGTCCTCGTCGAGCTTCAGGACAGGGCGCGCCTTCGGCTCGGGCTTCTCGCCGCCGGAAGGACGCGGGTCGGAATAGCCGAAGACGTCGATCGCCTCCTTGAGGCCGATGAGCTTCGCCGGCGTCGCGAGGGACGCGCCCGAGACGATGAACGGAACCGCGCTTTTCGCGATCGTCTTCCCGCTGCTCACGACCTCGAGAAACGCGCTGCCCGCGAAGCCCGGCGGCACCACGAAGGAAGACACGCCGCCCGCCTCCTTCACGACACCCACGGGCTTTCCGCCGAAGAGCAGCTGCGTGCCGGCGGGGACACCCGTCTTCACGACGACGCGGCCACCCACGGCTCCCACCTTCGGCTCGAACTCGAGGCGCTCTTCGGCGCGCGCGACGAGGGCGAGGAGGAAGAGCGCGACCGGGAGAACGAGGCCCCTCACGCGGGCACTCTACGCTCCCGNNTCGCGGTGGGGTTTCTCGCCGGGTTCCTCGGCGCGATTCCGCCCGGCCCCCTCGGCGTCACATGCCTGAGGAAGAGCCTTCAGGGCGAGCGACGCGACGCCTACCGGGTCGCGTTTGGCGGCGCAAGCGTGGACACGTTCGTCTGCGCCCTCATCGGACTCGGCCTCGGCTGGATCCTCGAAAAGGTCGTGACGAACCCCTGGGTCCGCGGAACGCTCGCCCTCTTTCTCGTGGCCTATGGCGTGAAGATCATCTTCGTGGATGCCCGGCGAGACGCCGAGCGCGCGGATACCCGCACGCCGCTCGTGCCCCTGGCACCGGTGCCTTTCGCCGCGCCCCCGGGCCGCTTCCGGCTTCCGTACCTCACGGGCCTCTTGCAGGGCGCGGCGAACCCGGTGCTCTTCGTGAATTGGACGATCTTCATCTCCTTCCTCGTCGGGCACCGGCTGTTCGTGCCCACGGCGGCGGGGGCCGGCGGCTTCGCGCTCGGTGTCGGTCTCGGCGTCTTCTCGTGGTTCGGGGTCCTCATCGAGCTGGTGGACCGCTGGCGAAGCCGCGCGGGCGCGTGGGTCTCTCGCTCGACGCTCGTGGCGGGCGCGCTCCTCGTCGTCTTCGGCCTGTTCTTCACGTGGCGCTCCTTCACCGCACCATGAGACGGCTCACGAAAGCCACCGGCCGCTTCCGGGGAATCCGACTCTCCACGCGCCTCGGTTTGACGTGGACGGGCATCCTCGTTCTCGCCGCCATCGCGCAAACGCTCGTCTATTTCCAGACCCGCGACGAGACGCTCGACGAGGCCGACGCTTCCTATCAGGCCGTCGCGAAGGCGATCGAGGTCGCCACGACGCAGATCGGGCCGGAGGGCTGGAAGGATCCGAAGGTGCTCGAGGATTACACGGCGGCCCTTCGGGCCCGCGGCCTGCAGAACATCAAGGTGGCGGACGAGTCGGGCCGCCCGTTGATCGAGGCGCAGCCCACGCCGTCCGCGGGGCGGCGTCCGAAAAGGCCGCAAAACCCGAAAGACATCGTGATCTCCGGCATGATCGGCTCGGGCCCGACGAACCGCAACCTCATCGTGCCGATCGTCATCGACGGCCGCCTCAGGGGGCACGTCGAGATCGCCTACAACCTCGAGAACATCCGGTCCCAGCTCGCCGACAACTTCCGGAAACGCCTCTTCGCTCTCCTCGGCGTGTTCGCGCTCGGCCTCGCCGTCATGCTCGTCCTCACGAGCAACGCGACGCGTCCCCTCGACGAGCTCGCCGACGGCGCGGCGCAGGTGGCCGAGGGGCGGCTCGACGTGACCGTGCCGGTCGACCGCGACGACGAGATCGGGCGGCTGGCCTCCACCTTCAACTACATGACGGAGAAGCTGCGGGAGAGACAGGAGCTCGAGGTGCGCCTCGCGGGCGCCGAGAAGCGCGCCGAGATCGGCCACCTCGCTTCCGGCCTCGCGCACGAGATCAAGAATCCCTTGAACGCGCTATCGCTCGGGCTCGACGTCCTCCGGCGCCGTCACCGCCCAAGCGACGAGGCCGCCGCGGCCGAGTACGGCGCGCGCATCGAGGCGCTCCGCGAGGAGATCAGCCGCCTCGCTATCCTCATCAACAACTTCCTCGCATACGGGCGGCCCCTCACCCTCGCGTTCGCGCCGACGGACCTCGCCGCTCTCGTGCGTCACACGCTCTTGGACCTCGCCGAGACGGCGGTGCAGGCCCACGTCACGATCGAGGAAGACATTCCGGACGCGGTGCCGCTCCTCCGGGCGGACCCAAACCTCCTCAAGTCCTCGATTTGGAACCTCGTGCAGAACGGCATTCAGGCGATGGAACGGCACGGCGGCCTCCTGCGCGTGAGTCTCTCCGCCGAGAGCGGGATCGAGGAGTCCGGCCGGCGCCTCGTCCTCTCCGTCGAAGACGGGGGACCCGGGATTCCCGAGGCCGACCTCCCGCGCCTCTTCGACCCCTATTTCTCGAACAAGGAGGGGGGCGTGGGCCTCGGCCTCGCGATGGTCAAGCGGATCGTCGAGGAGCACGGGGGAAGGGTCACGGCAGGCCCTCGCGCGGACGGACGCCCCGGGGCCCTCTTCCGCGTCTCACTGCCCGCGGGCGGCTGACAGGCCTCGGGGGTAATCTCTCTCCGTGAGCACCGTGAATACCCAAGAGCCGAAGGCCTCTCTCCTCGTCGTCGACGACGAGAAGCATCAGCGCGAGTCGCTCGCCTTGATCCTCGAAGACGAGGGATACAAGGTCACCGCCGCCGCGGACGGGCGTGAGGCGCTCGCGAAGGCGGCCGAGATCCGGCCTGAAGTCGTTCTCACCGACCTCAAGATGCCGGGCCTCACCGGCATGGACGTGGTGAAGAGCCTGAGCTCTCTGGCTGACGGGCTGCTCGCGCCGAAGGTCATTCTCGTGACGGCGCACGGCTCGGTCGAGCGCGCGCGAGAGGCGCACCGTCTCGGCGCGTTCGACTACATGTCGAAGCCCGTCGTCGCCGACGAGCTACTCTTCCGCGTGGAGCGCGCCGTCGAGGCGTTCCGGCTCGCCGAGAAGAATCTCCGCCTCGAGCGGCGCCTAAAGAACGACGGCCTCGAGGCCATCGTCGGCGAGAGCGCGCCGATGCGCGACGTGTTCCGGCTCGTGGAGAAGATCGCGCCCACGAATTCCACGATCCTCATCCGCGGCGAATCCGGCACGGGCAAGGAGCTCGTCGCCCGCGCGATTCACGCGCGCTCGCTCCGCTCGGCCAAACCCTTCTTCGCTCTGAACTGCGCGGCCATTCCCGAGAACCTCCTCGAAAGCGAGCTCTTCGGCCACGAGAGGGGCTCGTTCACCGGTGCCGAGGCGCGGAAGATCGGGCTCGTCGAGGCGGCCAGCGGCTCGACCCTGTTTCTCGACGAGATCGGAGATCTCACCCTGCCGCTTCAGGGCAAGATCCTGCGCGCGCTGCAGGAGAAAGAGGTCAAGCGCGTGGGCGGAACGGAGACCATCCCCGTGGACGTGCGCATCGTCGCGGCCACGAACCGCGACCTCGAGGCGATGATGAAGACGGGCCAGTTCCGCGAGGACCTCTTCTATCGCCTCAACGTGATTCCCGTCGACCTGCCGCCGCTCCGCGAGCGCGCCTCCGACATCAAACCCCTCGTGGGCCGCTTCCTCGACAAGGCGAACGCGTCGCACGGTACTGCCGTGAGCAGCGTCTCGCCCGAGGCGATGGACCTTCTCGTGCGGCACCCGTGGCCCGGCAACGTGCGCCAGCTCGAGAGCCTCGTCGAGCGCGCCGTGCTCCTCTGCGAAGGGACCACGATCCGCCCCGAGGATCTGCCCACCGACGTGCGTTTGCGTACGGCGCCATCCGCGCGCCCATATGGCTTCGAGATCCCCGCCGAGGGCGTCGACATCGAGGAGTTCGAGCGCCAGCTCATCGTCCAAGCGATGGAAAAGTCCGGCTGGGTCATTGCGAAGGCGGCGCGCCTCCTCGGCTTGACGTACCGGACGCTGCAATATCGGCTGGAAAAGTTCGGCTTGAAGAAACCCGCCTGACGCGTCGGGGAGTCGTCCATTTGGACGAAATCCCTCGACCGAATGGTGCGAGCCTTTTCCTCGAGGCCGGGAAACGACGGCGGATCAGGCCCATAGACACCTAAAGGACGGAGTTTTCGTCAGGAAGTGAGCCCGGCGGCCTCCACCGAACCCGGCACGCCTCGTGCACGTAAGGCAGAACATGGTGGCCCTCGTCCTCCTTCTGGCACTGCTTGTCGCGCCCGAAGATGCTCCGAAACCGGCGGCGTCTTCTTCCTCTTCCGCGGCGACGAAGAAGGCCGCGCCGGCGGCCCCCTCGAAGACGATCGTGGGCGAGATCGTGTGGGTCGATTTTCCCTCGCGCATCGTCCTCGTGCGCGAGTCGGTGAAGACGACGGCGGTCAAGGGCAAACCCGCGACCCGCGAGACAGTCGCCATGGCGATCGCGCCAGACGTCCCCGTCATCCGCGGAAAGAAGCCCTCGACGTTCGCCGAGCTGAAGCCGAAGGACCACGTCGTCGCGCGCTACGTGCCGGCGGCCGAGGGCGCGAAGGCCGTTTCTTTGCGCGTGGCCGACGCCACTCCCCGCGCGCCGGGCTCGCCCGCCCCCGCGGGCAGCGCCGGCGACGGCAGCGAGACGGACTGACCCGGAAAGCCGGGCTAGACTCCCGGCATGGAATCCTCTGTCGCATCCAACGCCCGATTTCGGACGCCGGAGGGCGCTCTTCTTTCGACGGCGGACGTCGTCGGGAAAGGACACGGGCTCCGCGTCCTCCTCGCATTCTTCAAGACGAGCTGCCCCATCTGCCGGCTCACGTGGCCGTACCTGCAGCGCCTTCACGAGGCCTACGGCGGCAAGACCGTGCACGTCGTGGGGGTCTCGCAGGACGACGCGGTGTCGAGCCGCGCGTACTACGCGGCGAATGGCGGTGCGACGTTCGATCTGCTGCTCGATCCCGAGCCCACGTTCGTCGCGTCGAACGCTTTCGGCGTCGAAGCGGTGCCGCACCTCGTGCTCCTCTCGCCCGAGGGCGTTGCCCTCGACGTCTTCGCGGGCTGGTCGAAAAACCGCATGGAGGCGCTTGCGTTGCGCCTCGCGACGGCGAAGGCCATCTCGTTCGTGCCCGTCGTCCCGCCCGGCGATCCCGTACGCGACTTCGCGGCCGGCTGACTGGGCCGCAACCGCTGACGGTCGGTCAGCCCTTATCCCGTAAGCTTCAGTAAGGGAGTCCCATGACCGAACGTCCGACGACCCTGGGAGAGCTGATCGCAGAAGGCTACGAGCCGAAGTCCGTCAAGGACGAGGTGCGCGACAACCTCATCGAGAAGCTGAAGAGCGGCGAGAACGTCTTCCCCGGCATCCTCGGCTACGAGAAGACGGTCCTGCCCGCGCTCCAGAACGCGATTCTCGCGAGGCACGACATCATCCTCCTCGGCCTGCGCGGACAGGCGAAGACGCGCCTCCTGCGTGCGCTCGTGAATCTCCTCGACGAGGAGATCCCCGTGATCGCGGGCTCCGAGCTGAACGAGTCGCCGTTCGCGCCCTTTTCCGCGTACGGCCGCCGCATGGCCGCGAGCGCCGGAAGTGACCTGCCCGTCGCCTGGCTGCCGCGCGCGGCCCGCTACCGGGAGAAGCTCGCGACGCCCGACGTCACGATCGCCGACCTCATCGGCGACGTGGACCCCGTGAAGGCCGCCACGCTCCGAAAGACGTTTGCCGACGAGGACGTCATTCACTACGGCATCGTGCCGCGCACGAACCGCGGCATCTTCGCGATCAACGAGCTGCCGGACCTGCAACCGCGCATCCAGGTGGGACTCCTGAACATCCTCGAGGAGCGCGACCTACAGATCCGCGGCTTTCCGCTGCGCATCCCGCTCGACATCCTCATGGTTTTCTCGGCGAACCCGGAGGACTACACGAACCGCGGCAACATCATCACGCCGCTCAAGGACCGCATCGCCTCGCAGATCCTCACGCACTACCCGTCCGACGCGAAGACGGCCTCGGCCATCACGGACCAGGAGGCCTGGACCGACCGCGGGACGGGCGGCGTGACGGTGCTCCTCGGCGACGAGGTGAAACTCCTCATCGAAGAGGTCGCGTTCGTGGCGCGGAAAAGCGAGCTCGTGGACCAGTCCTCGGGCGTGTCGGCGCGCCTCTCGATCGCGGCGCGCGAGCTGCTCGTCTCGAATCTCGAGCGCCGCGCGCTGAAGACGGGCGAGGCCGTCGTCGCGCCGCGCCTCGTGGACCTCTTCGCGGCGTTGCCCGCGATCACGGGCAAGGTCGAGATGGTGTTCGAGGGCGAGCAGCAGGGAGCCGAGATCGTGGCCAAGAGGCTCATCGGCGAGGCCGTGAAGGGGCTCTTCGACGCGAAGTTCCCACCCGTCGAGGGCCCGCGCACGCGCGCCGAAACCCGGCGCCGGCCGCGCAGCGGAGAGCTGGACGAAGACGACGTGAGCGGCCCGACGACGCTCGAGCGCGCCGAAACCCGGCGGGTCTCGGCCGCGGCCCCGCCCCCGGGACCGTACGACGATATCGTGGCCGCGTTCTCTGGAGAGACGAAGATCGTCCTCTCCGACGACACGCCGTTCTCCGAGCACCTCAGGACGCTGGAGTCCGTGAAAGGCCTGTCGGACTTCGTCCTCAAGCACGCGAAGCCGCGCGACCACTATGAGCGCGCGTTCCTGATGGAGCTCGTCCTCGAGGGGCTCGTCCAGCACCTCCGCATCGCGCGCGAGGACCTCGACTCGACGGTCACCTATGCCGAGCTCGCGAAGTTCAATCTGATGCGCAGCCGGGGTTGATTTCATCGGCTTCCGGGCCGCCCGTCAAGGCGACGGCGCACAACCAGACGTTGCGGGAGGACACGGCGCCTGATCGCCGTCGTTCCACCAGCCGCCGCCGAGGGCGATGAAGAGCTGCGCCGTATCCGACAGGCGCTGTCCGATGGCGCGCACGTAGCCGAGGCGCGCGCTGGAATAGGTGTTCTCGGCGACGATGAGCTGGAGCGCGCTCGTTTTCCCTGCCGCGTAGCTCGAGCGTTGCACCGTCAGCGAGGTGCTGGCGACCTCGACCGAGCGGCTTGACGCGGACACCAGCTCCGCATCGTGCTCGAGGGCGCTCAAGGCGTCCGCCACCTGGCCGAACGCCAGCAGGATCGTCTGTCGATAGGTCGCGAGCTGAGCGTTGTAGGCGTCGACCGCGGCGCGCTGCTGCGCTCGCAGGGCGCCCCCGTGATACAGCGGCGCGTCGACGCCGGCACCCGCGTCCCAGGCGCGGCTCGCGGAACGCACCAGGCTCGCGAGCGTCTGCGCCGCCTGGCCGAGGGATGCGGAAAGAGTGATCGAGGGGTACAGCTGCGCGGTCGCCACTCCGATCGCAGCGCTGTCGGCGTGGAGCAACGCCTCGGACGCCAGGATGTCGGGGCGTTGATGGACGAGCTCCGAAGGCAGGCTGACCGGCACGTCGTCGGGCAGTGTGAACCCGTCGATGTCGAAGTCCGGCGGCGCCCATTGGCCCGGGGCCCGGCCGGCCAGGACGGCCAGCGCATGACGGGCGACGCTCAGCTGCTGACGCAGAGGCGCCAGTTGCGTGCGGTCGCTCGCGAGCTGCGCTTCGGCGGTCAAAACGTCGCTCCGGGCCACCTTGCCGGCGCCGAACGAACGCTGCACGAGATCGAGGTTCTTCTGATCGTTCTTGATCAGGTCCTGCACCGTCGCGATCTGGAAGTTCGTCGAGGCGATGGTGATGGCCTGCGTGACGGAGCTGCCGGTCAAGGTGAGGTACGCCGCCGCGAGCTGATAGCGCTGGTTCTCCGCCAGAGCCGCTGCCTGTTCGATGTGTCGCCGTGTCCCGCCGAACGCATCGATCGAGTAGCTGACGCTTGGACCGAGAGAAAAGAGGTTTCCGCCCATGCCCAACCCCGTCGGAGCGCTCGAACGGCGTGCCGACGCGCCGAGATCGATCTGCGGGTAGAGCGCGGCGCGGGCCTCGACGATCGCCTCCTGGGCCTGCGCCAGAGTGGCCTTGGCGGCGGCCAGCGTGTAGCTGTCGGCGATCACCTGGCGCAGCGTCTCGTCGAGGCGCGAGCTGTGGAACAGCTCCCACCATTGCGCCGGGATGCGTTGCCCGAGCGCGATGTGCTGCGCCGCGTCGGCGCCGCTCTCCGGCCGCTGCGCCGGCGATTCCGGCGGCAGGTACTCGGCGACGTCGGGAGGCACCGGCGGCTTGAAGTTCGGGCCCGCGAGNNGTCATTCTCATTCATAGCGCAGGGCGTCGATCGGATTCAGCAGGGAGGCCTGACGCGCCGGGTAGTAGCCGAAGAAGAGGCCGATCGCCGCCGAGAACAGAAAGGCCGCGAGCACGACGGCCGGGTGCAGCAGCGTCGGCCAGCCGGCCACCTTCGAGATCACTTTCGACGCGACGGCGCCGGTCAGCACGCCCGCTCCGCCGCCCATCAAGCTGAGCAGTGCGGCCTCGACAAGGAACTGGAGAAGGACGTGAACGCGCCGGGCGCCGATCGCCATCCGGATGCCGATCTCGCGCGTGCGCTCGGTGACCGAGACGAGCAGGATGTTCATGATGCCGATGCCGCCGACGAGCAGCGAGATCGAGGCGATCGCCGCCAGCAGCAGCTCCATCACGCGGCTGCTCTGCTCGGCCACCTCGGCGATCTCGGTCAGGTCGCGCACGGCGAAGTCGTCCGGCTGGCCGGGCTTGATCCGGTGGAGCCTCTGGAGCGTCCGCGTCACCTGCTGGAGCGCGGTCTTGACCAGCTCCGTGCTGCGCGCCTGCACGTACATCGTGTGCACGAACCCCGTCAGCCTGGGCTGGATCCCGAAGGGATTGGGCGGCGTGAAGAAAACGGTCGACTGGGCCTGCGCCGAGCTGGGGGCGGCCACGCCGAGAACCCTCTCCTGCGACGTGCGGAACGGGATGAGGACGGTGTCGTCCTGGTCCTGCCC
>PLZI01000161.1 GCA_003152095.1 Acidobacteriota bacterium
CTCTACAAACCGATTCTCGACGCCATCGCGGCGCGCGAGAAGCTGGTCGCGACGGAGCTCGCCAACGCCGCCAAGGCACTGGCCGACGCGCGAAAGGCCGAGGACGAGTTCAAGCAGAGGAACACGGTGTTCGACGGCGAACGGGATGCGCTGTTGAAAAAAGCGGCAGATGAAGCACAGGCCGAACGTCAACGGCTCCTCGATGAAGCCCGGAAGGCCGCTGCGGCGTTGAGTTCAAGGCTGCAGGACGCCGCACGAAACGACGAGCATCGCCTCCATCAAGCCATCCGCCAGCGGACACAGGAGGAGGTCTTCGCCATCGCGCGAAAGGCGTTGACCGATCTCGCAACGGCGAGCCTCGAGGAACGCCTTGGCGAGGTCTTTACGCGTCGCCTGCGCACGATGGACGAGAAGGCGAAAGCCAGCCTGGGCGCGGCCCTGAAAAGGGCGGCCGGTCCCGCGCTCGTGCGGAGCGCGTTCGAGCTGCCGCCCGAGCAGTGCGCGGTAATTCAGAATGCAGTGAACGAGACGTTCTCGGCTGACATTCCACTGCACTTTGAAACCGTACCGGATCTCGTCAGCGGGATCGAGCTCACGGCAAATGGCCAAAAGGTGGCCTGGAGCATCGGGAATTATCTGGATTCGCTGGAAGCGGGCGTGGACGCACTTCTGAAAGAGCAGGAGACACGGGAGACCGAAGCGAAGACTACACCTCAGGCAACGCCAGGGCCAAAGGCTGAGGTGAAAGCCGCGCCGGTGTTTGAGACGAAATCGGCGGGAAAGCCCGACGCGAAAGCCCACGCAACGCCTAAAGCCAAAGCTGAACCTGAGCCCGAAGTCGAGGCGGAGCCACAGCCCAAGCCGAAGGGCGAACCGATCCCGCCTGTTAAGAGTGAGCCAAAGCCCAAGGCCGGAACGGAGCCACCGCCTGACGTGAAAGCAGAACCAAAGCCTGAAACCAAGGCCGCGCCGACAACGGACACGAAAGCCGCGTCAAGCGCTGAAACACCTAAGAGTCAAACGACCCGCAAATGATCATGAAACCTGAAAGTCTCCAGGACGTTTACGACGGCGTGTTCGCTGGAATCAGTCAGGTGCGGGCGGCATTCATACCCCAGCTGAAAGCACAGGAAGTAGGAACGGTCACCAGCGTGGCCACCGGCATCGCCAAGGTGTCCGGTCTGCCCGGAGTGGGGTTCGACGAGGTGGTGACGTTTCCCGGCGGTATTTCCGGCATCGCATTCAACGTGGACGCGGAAGAGATTGGAGTCGTCCTCTTGGGCGACTACTGGGATCTCCACGCGGGAGATGAAGTCCAGCGCACGGGCCGGGTCATCGACGTGGCCGTGGGCGATGGACTCCTGGGGCGCGTCATCGACCCGCTCGGTCGGCCGCTCGACGGAAAAGGGCCGCTGCCTTCGGAGCGGCGCCTGCCAGTCGAACGCCCCGCCCCGCCCATCATGGACCGCGCGCCCGTCACGGTGCCCCTCCAGACCGGCATCAAGGTCATCGATGCCCTCATTCCCGTGGGGCGCGGCCAGCGTGAGCTGATTCTGGGCGATCGCCAGACCGGCAAGACCTCCATTGCGATCGGCGCCATTCTCAACCAGCGGGGGCAGAATGTCGTCTGCGTCTATTGCGCGATCGGGCAGAGCGCGTCCGCCGTGGCCAAGGCCGTCGCCTCCTTGCGGGAGAAATCCGCAATGGAGTACACCGTTCTGGTCGTGACCGAAGGCAGCGACCCTCCGGGTCTCACGTACGTCGCTCCTTACGCTGCGACCAGCATCGCGGAGTTCTTCATGGAGGCTGGTCGTGACGTCCTGATCGTCTACGACGACCTCACCCACCACGCGCGCGCCTACCGCGAACTGTCTCTGTTGCTCCGCCGTCCGCCAGGCCGCGAAGCGTTTCCCGGCGACNNCCAACCTCATTTCCATCACGGACGGACAGATCTATCTCTCGCCGTCGCTCTTCGAATTGGGCGCCTTGCCCGCGGCGGACGTGGGCAAATCCGTGTCGCGTGTCGGAGGGAAGGCGCAACGCGCGGCCTACCGCGCGGTCGCGGGCGACCTCAAGCTCGCCTATGCGCAGTTCGAGGAACTGGAAGGGTTTTCGCGGTTCGGAGCGCGGCTGGACGACAATACCCGAAAGATCATCGACCACGGGCGGAGAATTCGCGCCTGTCTCAAGCAGCCGGAATTCGACCCGGTATCGGTTGCCGCGCAGATCACCATTCTTCTGGCGCTGACCGAGGCGCTCTTCGACCCGGTGCCGCTCGATCAGATGACGGACGCCGAGCACGCCGTGCGCGCTGCAGCGGAACAGATCCCGGCAGACGTCCGCGGGCGGTTCGAAACAGCGGCTACATTGAGCGACGAGGATCGGAAGACGATCATCGCGATCGCCCGGCAGGCACTCACTCCTTTCCAGCCTAAGCCGAAACCCGCGAACAAACCCACCACCGATACTAAACCCGAGACAAAGCAAGGCGGCGAGTCCAAGCCGGAAGCCGAACCAAAGCCCCATTCGGAAGCCAAGCCCCGGCCCGACACCGCACCCAAGCTTGACGCCGGGTCACATCCGGACGGTCCAGAGAAGCCCAGGCCGGAAGCCGAACCGAAGCCGAAGGCGCAGGCCAAGGTCAAGTGATGAGTGACAGCACGTCGACTCTGCGTAGGAAGATCAGCGGTGCGGGCGACCTACAGTCCGTCGTTCGCAGCATGAAGACCCTGGCCGCCTCGAGCATCGGGCAATACGAGAGAGCGGTTCGTGCGCTGGCTGACTACTACCGGACGGTCGAGCTGGGGCTGGGCGCGTGCTTTCGGGAAGGCGATCCGGGGGGCCCGAGGGTGGGCCTGAACGAGCCGGTCGCTGCGGGCGCTCTCGGCGCCATCGTTTTCGGATCCGACCAGGGGCTGGTGGGCCAGTTCAACGATGTGATCGCCGACTTCGCAATCAAGACACTCGGGGCTATGCCAGGCAAAGCCCGGGTCTGGGCGGTCGGCGAGCGTGTTCACGCCCGGCTGGCGGACGCGGGCCTGCCGCTGATGGGGCTGATGGCGGTACCGACATCCGTCAAGGCCATCAGCCCGCTCGTGGATCAGCTCCAGATCGAAAGCGAGTCACACCGGGGCAAACGTCCGTATGCGGGTCTCTATGTGTTCCACAACCGTCCGAAGTCGGGATCACTCTACGAGCCAACGAGCCAGCGGTTGCTGCCGCTCGACGCGCAATGGCAACGTCACCTGGCCGACGTCCCCTGGCCGACCGGAAACGTGCCGGAAATCCTCGGCAGCGGCGCCGGAACTCTGCGCCTGCTCATCCGCGAATACCTCTTCATCTCGATCTTCCGGGCGTGCGCCGAATCGCTCGCCAGCGAGAATGCCAGCCGGCTCGCGGCGATGGAACGCGCCGACAAGAACATCAACGACCTGCTCACTATCTTGAACGGGACGTTCCATCGCGTACGCCAGAGCGGGATCGATGAAGAACTTTTCGACGTGGTGGCGGGTTTCGAGGCGCAGTCGGAAGACACGGCACATCAGCGTCGAGAGGCGCCCGGCTGAGTTCGTGCCAAAGCCTGTGCGCTCGGGCGGGCGCGTTTTGGTCGACGGCGCCTCGCCGAGGGGACGAGCGCGGGTGACGGATCCATGAAAGCGACTTACGCGCGATCGGCGGCGAGGGCGCGTCGAGGGCCGCCTCGTGGCCGTTGGTTCTCTCCCGCCATGCGAGGAGGATTCTCTTCGTCTCTCGCCTCCTCTCCCTAAGGAGGTTCTCGCACGGGCCGACGCCACTCACGCGAAAGTCGAGATAATTCTCTTCGTTGCCGAGGACGGGAGGCCCGCAGGATGCCTCGCAGCCGCGGATCCGATCAGGTCTTCCACGGCCGCGGTCGACGTGGGTATCGCGATGGGGACAGGGACCGACGTGGCCATCCAGAGCGCGGGCGTGACCCTTGTCGGGGGCGACCTCTCGGGCCTCCTGCGCGCGCGGCACCTGAACCGCGCGACCATCCGGAACATCCGGCAGAACCTTTTCTTCGCATTCGTCTACAACTCGCTCGGGGTCCCGCTGGCGGCCGGCATTCTCTACCCGTTCTTCGGCCTTCTCCTCTCTCTGATCATCGCGAGCGCCGCGATGAGCCTGAGCTCGGTCTCGGTGATCGCGAACGCCCTGAGGCTCCGGCGCACCGCCTTGTAACCATCGTGGCAGCGGAATTGCGTCTACGCATTCGCGAGGTGCCCGCAGGCACCACTCGCTCGAGGAGGCCCGGAAATGGCTAAAGATCCTGTTTGCGGCATGACCGTCGACGAAAAAGCGCCCCTGAAAAGCACGCATGGGGGAAAGAACTACGTGTTCTGCTCCGCCTCTTGCAAAGCAAAGTTCGACAAGAATCCTACGCAGTACCTGTCGGCGAAGAAGCCAAACGAGAAGGGCGGACCTGATGCATGACGGAGGGTGGCTGGGGATGGGCGGGATGGGCTCCTACTGGCTAGTCCCGGCCCTGATCGTGGTTCTCGTGGTGTTCGCTCTGCTTCTTGTCAGGCGCTCGCGGGAAGGTCGCTAGGCATTCCCCGCCCAGACGCGGAGACGTCTCCTCGCGCCAGCTCGCGCTCGATCGTCGCCAACCGAGCACATGCCCGGTTCTACGGGAGGAGTGCGAGAGCCCGGTCGCGAATGTGCCGGCCGTGGGCGACGGCCTTCTGGAAACTCGCCTCTGCCTCGGCTTCCTTCTGATTGTCGCTCAGCGCGGTCGTGTAGCTCGAGACGAAGACGCAAGGGGTCGTCGCCCGCGCCAGGCGCCGATCACGGGGCGCGGCACGGCGCGGGCCCGGGTCCCTTCTCGGCCTGGCGTCCGCCGGAAGTGTCTCGATTTGATAGTCTTAGGTGGCCATC
>PLZI01000084.1 GCA_003152095.1 Acidobacteriota bacterium
GCCGGCAACTGAGACTCACCCTCGCAGCGCGTCATTCAATCGGGGTGAGCGTAAACTGAGAAGTCGGCCGGAATGTGACTGCTGCGAGCCCCCTCAGACGGTGGGCCGTCGCCCATTTGCAGGCGCTGGGTCTGTCTTTCCTTCTCGCCCTTGTCGCGGCCGTCGTCTTCTGGTTCTTCGCCCTCTCCGTTCCCGGCCGACGGCGGGTGGCGATCCGCGAATGGCGGCGGGATCTCTCCGTCATCGCGGACGCGCGGCGCGACTTCCTCGACCGGCGGATCTCGAGCGATCTCGCGAATGCGTCGTTCGTCGCGACGTTCCCCTCGATTCGGGCCCTCGTCTCGTCCGCCCCGCACGAGAGTTCAGGCGAGGAATCCGTCCCTTACATCAACGCGATCCTCTCGGATTTCCGGAATGTCTACGGCGAGCACTCCATTTCGATCTGCGACGTCGCGGGGGCCGTCCTCGTGTCGAGCGACGGACCCAGCCCCGGAGCGGACGCCGTCGCCCTCGCCCGCGAGGCTGCCAATACCGGAAAGCTCCGGGTCGATCTCGTCCGCGAGCCGGACGGTTTCATCGGCTTCGTGGTTGCGGCCCCGGTCCGCGAAAGCCTCCAGAATGCAGAGACCGGCGGCGCCGTGCTGGTCGTGGGCAACGCGGAGGAAGAGGTCTTCGATCTCCTGCGTCAGCCGTTCACTGCCGAGACGGGAGAGGCCGTGCTCGTGCGGAGGGACGGAGACTCCGCTCTTTACCTCTCGCCGCTTCGCCTTCGTCCCGACGCGCCGCTCACGTTCCGGCGCTCGCTGAATGTGCCGGGTTTCACCGCGCGGGGGGCCCTCGAGGGGGACCTCTTCGGGTCGTTCGTCGATTACCGCGGCGCGAAGGTGTTCGCGGCGGTGCGCAAGCTGAAGCTTGCCCCCTGGGGTCTCGTCGTCAAGGTCGACGAGGACGAAGCTCTCGCAGTATTCCGCGAGGATGTGCTTCGCCGAGGGCTCACGTGGGGCGGGCTCCTGCTGGCGCTGATCGCCGCAGCCTTCGGCCTCTGGCGCGCGCTCGTCGCCTCGCACGAAGTGGCGCTCACGCGCGGCGAGGCGCGCTTCGGCGCTCTCGTCGAGCAAACGACCGACGCGATCTTCCTCGTCGGGAACGACGGTCGCGTTCTCCGGGCGAACCGCGCGGCCGAACTCATGTACGGTTGGACGCGAGACGAGCTTCTCTCGATGCACGCGGCCGATGTGCGCGCGAGCGGGACGCGCGATGCGCTCCGCCACGACATGGAGATCGCCGCCGTCCGGGGAAACCTCCTTGTCGAGACGCGCCACCGGCGCGCGGACGGGAGCGAGTTCCCGGTCGAGGTCAACATAGGTCGCGTGAAGGTGGGAGACGAGACGGTCTTCCTGTCGATCGTGCGCGACATCACCGACCGCAAACGAGCCGCGGAGGATCTCGCGAAGAGCGAGATCTACTTCCGTTCGCTGATCGAAAACAGTCTCGACGTTACGGCGGTGCTGGATCCTGACGGTTGCGTGCGTTACGCAAGCCCGTCCGTGGAGCGCATCTTCGGGTACAAGCCGGAGGAGTTCGCCGGCCGGTCCGTCTTCAAACTCATCCACCAGGAGGACCGGGCGAATGCCGAGGTAAAGTTCCACCGCGTCTTCACCGAGGAGACCCCGTTCGAGGACCTCGAATTCCGGATCCGGCACCGGGATGGCTCGTGGCGGATCCACTCGGCGGTCGGGAAGCTGCTCCCCAAAGAGACCGGGCTGCGCGGTCTGATCCTCAATGTGCGCGATCTCACCGAGAGCAAGCAGCTGGAATCGCAGCTTCGCCAGGCACAGAAAATGGAAGCCGTCGGCCGCCTCGCAGGCGGAGTCGCCCACGACTTCAACAATCTCCTGACGGTCATACAGGGCTACGCCGAACTCCTCGGGGCTTCTCTCGCTAACGACCCGGAGCGGCGCGAGAGCGTGGTCGAAATCGTCAAGGCGGCCGAACGGGCCGCGGCCCTGACGCGCCAGCTCCTCGCTTTCAGCCGGCGGCAGGTGCTCGAGATGCGCGTCCTCGATCTCGGCGCGGTCGTCGCCGACACGGAAAAGATGTTGCGGCGTCTAATCGGCGAGGACGTCGAGGTCGTCGTCGTGAAGCCCGCGACACTCGGCCGCGTGAAGGCGGACCCCGGGCAGCTCGAGCAAGTTCTCGTGAATCTCGCCGTCAATTCCCGTGACGCCATGCCCGGAGGCGGCCGCCTGACGCTCGAGCTGGCCGATGTGACTCTCGACGCGCCGTTCACGACCTCGCACGATTCGATTCCGCCCGGACGGTACGTCGTCGTAGCGGTCCGCGACACGGGAAGCGGGATGGATGCCGAGACGCTCGGCCACCTCTTCGAGCCGTTCTTCACGACGAAGGAAAAGGGGAAAGGGACCGGTCTCGGCCTCGCGACTGTCTTCGGCATTGTCAAGCAGAGCGGCGGGTACGTGGACGTCGCGAGCGCGCCGGGCGCGGGGACGACCTTCCGGGTCTATCTTCCGCGCACCGACGCGCGGACGACCTCCGGCGCCCGCCCACCCGTCTTCTCCCTTTCCGGGTGGGAGACGGTCCTCCTCGTCGAGGACGAGGCGGCGGTCAGGAATCTCGTGCGGGCGGTTCTCGAGCGCAAGGGGTACGTCGTGCTCGTCGCCCCGGACGGGGCTGTGGCGCTCGATCTCGTCGACAAGCACACCGGCGTCATCCATGTCCTCCTGACCGACATCGTGATGCCGGGGATGAGTGGGCGCGACCTGGCCGCTGCCGTCCGGGCGCGCCGGCCGTCGATCAAGGTGATCTTCATGTCGGGATACACCGCCGACGTTCCGACGGACCTCGGCACGGAAGGCGGTCCGGTGTTCCTGCCCAAGCCGTTCAACGAGTACGCGCTGACGTCGAAGCTTCGCGAGGTGCTCGACACACCGGGCCCTGAACGGAGTCCGACGCGCAGCTGAGCGGCCCGGTAAGGCGACTTGACCGCAAACCTCGCCGAGCTAAAGGCCGCGTTGGCGCCGCTCGCACTGATCGGAGGCACACACGGTCGTGGCGGAGGCTAAGAAGCCCGCCTCGGCGCAACGTCGCGCGAAGGTGGCGCCTTTGGGCGCGAGAGGCCCGGTCAGCGCCAAGCGTCGCGCCGCGGGTTCAAGGGCGCTACATGGGCGCCGCACGGCTGTTGTCGGCCAACCAGCGCGCGCAGGTCAAGAAGCTCCGGGCCGCAAAGGGAGCCGAGGTCGCCATCGCGCTCGCTCGTAGACTGCGTCGATAGATTTGCTTCCGGAGGGCGACAGACCTCACCTAGATTCGTGCGCACCTTTATCGCCCGTCCTTATCCGCCGCGGGGATGTCCCGGGTCATGTTGAAAGTGGGATGAAGGACGGCTCCCTTCAAGGCAGCCGAGAATGGCTGTGTGAAGAAACCCCTCTCGGGGAAAGGAGCCGCCCGTGAAGATCAGAACAGGAACGACCCATCGAGCGGAGCCGGTCAGACGTCTTCCAGGAGCGAGCGGACCTTCGAGGCCAGCTCGGACGGCCGGAACGGCTTTGAGATGAAAGGAATCCCCTCCTCGACTAGGCCCTGGTGGCTGATGACGTCGTCCGAATAGCCGGACATATAGAGGGCCTTGATGCCCGGCCTCCTCGCAACGAGCGCCTCGACGAGCCGGCGGCCGACGCCCGCCGCAATTCCCATTGCGCCCCTA
>PLZI01000025.1 GCA_003152095.1 Acidobacteriota bacterium
TGGTGGTACCCGGTGGGTGGCGGTATGACGCCGGTTAACGGGTTTTACCGCGCCGGAACAGACCACAGAAAAGACGGTGAAGCAGTCGGCTGGTAGGACCAGTCGCGATCGGACGAAAGCTGCCCCCGTGCCCCCTGGGCTCATTTTGGCCCGGGGGGCTCTTCTTGTGCCGAAGTCATCCAGGGCGCAATGGAAATTGCCGGGCCTTCCCCGCCCGATGAAGCGCCCCCTCCGTATCCCACGGAATTCACCGAAAGGAGTCACCCCGATGAAACGGTTCCGGAGCGTCTCTCTCGTTCTTCTGTGCGCATCCCTCTTCGCTCCGTCTCTTCTTTTCGCCGCGCCGGACGAGAGCCCGACCACGACTCCGCGGCAGCCGACCTATCGCAACCGCGGAATAGCGAGGCCGGGGTCGGCCGCGGCGTCCGCGGACCGGGTCGTGGCGCCCGCCGCCGTGGCTGAGGCGCCGGCCGCACTCGAGATCCACCAGAGCGCGCCCTCGCGCCTGGCGAACGCCGGCTGTCAGATCTGCATGCAGGGCGCGAATGCTTCGTGGTCCGGAAACTCGGGAGGCTTTTCGCTCGGCGCGCTCGTCAACCAGCGCTCGAGTGGCACGAGCGGAACGCTGCGCCTCTCGATGCAGTTGACGTCCACGCTGCCGATCTTTGGAAATCAGATCACGTCGTTCCAGCAGTCGGCGTACTACGTCCCCGGCGCTCTCGCCGCGGGCTCCGAGTTCACGGACATAGACTCCGGGACGATCCAGTTCTACAACTCGTCGATCCCCGCCGGGAGCTATTACGAGATCATGCTGTCCGAGGAGCAGGCCGGGGCAGCCTGGACCTACACCGACTTCATCGCCTTCCAGCAGCAGGTCCTCTGCAGCGGAAACAGCTGCCGGACGGTGTCGGTCGGCAGCAACGCAACGCTCCTCGTGCCGATCGTCCTCGACGTCCACGGGGTTGGCGCGACCCACTACACGACGTCGCTGACGCTCACGAACCTGACGGGCGGCTCCGTTCAGGTGGTGCTCGACTACAGGGCCTCCCTCGGTACGGGCTCGGGTCTCGTGCCGCTGACGATGGGAAACGGCCAGCAGCTGATCGTGCCGGACATCATTGCGTACCTCCGCCAGCAGGGCCTCAACATCCCCGCCGACGGCAGCTCGCAGGCCGGGGCGCTCTACGTTGTCCCCCCGTCCGGCACGGAACCTTCGACCTTCATCGCCGGGGCCCGGACCTCGACGCCCGGCCCCTCAGGCGGGTCGTTCGGCGTGTCCTACCCCGGGTTGACGCTCTACCAGGCCTCCTACGCCACGGCATACGTGGTCGGCCTCCAGCAGAACGCCACGCAGCGCTCCAACCTCGCCGTCGTCAACTGGGGCGACCAGGGGGACTCGATCACGCTGAGTATCACTTACATCGACGGCAACGGAAGCCCGCTTGGCGCCCCGACGTCGGTCACGCTTGCCCCCAACCAGTGGCTCCAGTTCAACACGCCGCTACAGGCCTCCGGAGCCACGTCGGGATACGCCATCATTCAGGAGACGTCCGGCAACTCCGGCTTCGTCGCCTACGGAGTTCTCAATGACGCCGTCACCTCAGATGGGAGCTACCTTCCGATGAACTTCTGATGCGCGTCGCGGTGAGCGGAAGAATGTCGATAAGGAGTGGGGTGGCAGTTTCACGGAGGCTCCGCGCACTCTAGGACAACCCATACATCCGGAAGCGGTTCCGGCCTGAGAACGAGTTGACGTGCGCCGGCTAAATCGGCGTGGTGTTGCGGGTGGAGTCCCGCCGAGAAAGGACTTGCGCCCGACCCCATAATCTGGCTCGAGATCCGGCTTCTGCGATCGGCCTCTATCCCTTTGAGGGTGGCGACAAGCTGCCAGGATTTATTTGAGAACTTTCAGGCCGCGTTCTCGTACCTGTCCTCGTCCCCGCCCCTGCCACCAAGGCTCGGAGGTCTCGAGATGACGGTCGCCTCTCGCCCACGCGCTCGACGCTGCATCTTCGTGGTGCTCGGCTTTGGCTTGCTGCTCGGCGGCCTACGCCTGGCGGCCCAGGAGACGAAACCTCCGAGCCCCGCGTCCTTCGACCCCGTCGCCGCGACGAACGCCTACCTGGCCACGGTGGCCGGCGAAGACCGGGCCCGTTCCGACGCATATTTCGAGGGCGGATACTGGCTCCAGCTCTGGGACTTCCTCCTCGGCGTCGCGGTCAACCTCGCCCTTCTCGGGAGCGGCCTCTCCAGCCGGATGCGGAACCTGGCTGAGCGCCTCGTCCGCTTCCGCCCGATCCAGACGTTTCTCTACTGGGTTCAGTACCTCCTCGTGACAACGGTCATCCTCCTGCCGATGACGATCTACGAAGGCTTCGTGCGTGAGCACCGGTACGGCCTCGCGAACCAGACGTTCGGGCCGTGGATGGGGGACCAGGCGAAGTCGCTCGCCGTCGGGCTCCTCCTGGGTGGCCTGGCGGTGACCGCTCTCTACGGTGTCGTCCGCAGGCTCGCTCGGACCTGGGCGCTCTGGGGGGCCGTCGCCGCGATTGTCCTCGCGATGCTCGCCGTGCTCATCGCGCCCGTCTACATCGATCCCCTCTTCAACAAGTACACCCGCCTCGCCGACCCGGCGGTTCGCGGCCAGATCCTGAGCCTCGCCCGCGCCGAAGGGATCAGCGCGCAGGACGTGTGGGTCTTCGATGCCTCGCGCCAGACGAAACGGGTGTCAGCCAACGTGAGCGGCTTCGCGACTACGATGCGGATCAGCCTCAACGACAACCTGCTCAACCGCTGCTCGCTCGCGGAGATCGAAGCTGTGATGGGCCACGAGATGGGCCACTTCGTCATGAACCACGTTTACAAGACACTCCTTTTTCTTGCGGTTGTGATCGCGATCGGCTTCGCGCTCATGAAGTGGGGATTCGAGCGTGTTTCGGCGAGGAAAGGGGCCAGCTGGGATATCCGCGGCGTGGGTGACACGGCCGGGCTGCCTCTCGCGCTGATCCTTCTGTCGACCTACTTTTTCGTTCTGACGCCCGTACTGAACACCTACATTCGCGTGCAGGAGGCCGAGGCCGACCTTTTCGGCATCAACGCCTCCGGCCAGCCGGATGGGGAAGCCCAGACCGATCTGAAGCTCGGCGAGTACCGAAAGCTGGACCCGTCGCCGCTGGAAGAGGTCCTCTTCTTCGACCACCCGGGCGGCCGGAACCGGATCCTGATGGCGATGAAGTGGAAGGCCGAGCACCTTGTCGAAGCCGAGGCGAACGCCCGGCGCGCGGCCGAATGGGATCGCCAACGCGGTTGGAGCGCGGAGAGCGCGAAGGCCTGGGCGCGTGAGCACGAGCCTCACCGGGGAATGTGATGACCGGGCGCACGAGCGCCCGCCGGAGGCTCGGCCGAATCAAGGGCTGCCGCCCGCAACGCGCTGGACCGAAGACAACTGGAACGAATCGCGGCCGTTGAAGGGACGCAGGAGTGGCGCTTGACACGTCTTCGAAGGCGAGACGCGCTGGCTCGGAATCGAACTCTCCCACTCCTTCGTCGCCGAGCCCCAGTGCAACGGTGTGGCCGAGCGCTTCATGCGGACCGTGAAGGAAGAATGCCTCTGGCTCTTCGACTTCGAGAATCTCGACCAGGCACGGGCTCAAATCGCCGACTTCATTGATCTTTACAACCACGAGTGGCTCATCGAGCGTCTCGGCTACCGGACACCGGCCGTTGCGCATCGAGAGCTGCTTCAGGAGGCGGCGTGATTAGCGCCGTCAACTGTCCAGGAAATCGGGTGCGGTACACAGACGCGGCCGGGGTGGTTATGGCGACCTTGCCGTGCAGGACCTCGCTGGCCTTGAACTGCGCCTGGCGAGACATGTCGATCGACTCGCCCAGGATGCGGGCCATCTCCTGCGGAGCGTGGAAGCCCATGGAGTTCTCGGCGGCCACGCAGTCGAGGCGCCACTGCGCGGCACGCTGCAGCTCGCCCAACTCCTTGATGGCCGGGTCCTTCTCCACCACCGCGCGCCACATGGCCAGCAGGTTGGCCTTGGTCTCGGCGGCCAGCTTCTTCTCCTGGTCCTCCTTGGCGAGCTTCTGGAAGCCCTCGGTCTTCTCGAGCGTCTCCCTGGCCTTGGCCGCGGCGGCCGGGCGGTTCTGCTCGTCGTAGGGCGTCCGCATGGCCACGATGGCGTCGATCATGGCGACCGCCGCCTGGCCCGCCCGCGTCATGAGGGCGAAGTGACGGTCCTGGATGGTCTCGACCCGGCCTTTGAGCTCCTCGTCGCTGTAGGGGTGGCAGGTGGCGCAGGACCGGTTGGCCGAGAGGAGCGGGCTGCGGACCCAGTGCTCCGAGATCTTCTGGGCGCCGTCGCGGCGGTAGGGCATGTGGCAGTCGGCGCAGGCCACGCCGCTGCGGGCGTGAATCCCCTGGCTCCACATCTCGAACTCGGGGTGCTGGGCCTTGAGGACCTCCATGCCGGTCTCGGCGTGGGTCCAGTCCTTGAAGCGCTGCCCCTTCACCTGCATGCCGTCGTAGAGGTGCTCCATCTCCTCGACCTTCAGTCCCTCGGCCCACGGGAAGAAGAGGGTGGTGCCCTTGCCGCAGAAGTACTCCACATGGCACTGGCCGCAGACGTAGGAGCGTTTCTCCTGGCGAGTGGCATCCACGTTGGGATCGTAGGCACGGGCGCGGTTGGTCTTGCGCCAGCGCTCGATGCTGGGGAGGTGCGCCACCTCGGCGGTGGAGGCGGCCAGCTTCTGGATGGCGGCGATGAAGGCCGGGCGGGTGATGCGCAGCTCCATCGAGCCGGGATCGTGGCAGTCGACGCAGGAGACCGGGTGGGCCTTGCCGCCGGTGAGCTGCTCGAGCTGCTTGTGGGCGTCCCAGTAGCTGAGGTCGCTGACCGCCGTCAGGCCCTTCTGGATTTGCTCGGCCTCGCTCGCCTGGGGGGCCGCCTCCTTCCCCAGCTTCCTGTAGAGCGGCATGATCGAGGCGTGGCAGTGCATGCAGTTGCCCGACTGCTTGTTCTCGACGGGCACGTTGCGCTTCGTGTTCTCCTGGTCGAAGAGCATGAAGGCGTGGCCGCGGCGGTCGCGGTAGTCGACCGCGAACAGGTACCCGGCGAAGATTCGCGTCAGCCACGGATCCCGCGCCGCCTTCTGAGGCGGCACGACGCCCTCGGCCCCGCCCCAGCCGCCGCCGTACTTGGTGTGGGTCGGCTCGGAGGTGCGTTTGTAGCCGTCGAACTCGCGCGGCCAGTTGGTGCCCCACTTGGCCGGGTCGACGTCGTTCTCCGTCACCTCGACGAGCTTGACGTAGGCGTTCTTGGCCTCCTGCTTCCGCTCGGCGATGTTGACGAGCAGGGCGGCGGCGCCGAGGGCCCCGAGGGCAAAGGCGGCCGCGACGACGGCGATGAGGAGCCCGCGCTTCTTTTGGGGGGCCTGGCTCTCTGCGGACATGAGGTGCTCCTTCCCGGGCGGTGTGACGGTGGTCGGTTGTCAGAGATGGTGGCCGACCGAAGCGTGGCAGCGGACGCATGAGACATCGCCGCTGTGGGCCATCGAGTCGACCAGGTCGGCGTGGCAGCGTCGGCAGTTGGCCTCGACCACCGCCGAGCTCTCCGGCCGGGCCCGGATGACGTCCGGGTAGCCGCCGAGCGTGAAGGCCAAGGAGTGGTGCCAGCCGTTGAGAGCCTTGACGACGTACTTGGAGACCGGCCCGGCCGGCGTGTGGCAGTCGTTGCAGGTGGCGACCTGGTGATGCGGGGCGGCCTGCCAGCCGGCGTAGTGCGCGCTCATGACGTGGCAGTTGGCGCAGGTGGCCGGGTCGTTTCCCATGTAGGAAGAGCCCTTGGCGTAGTAGAAGGCGTAGGCGCCTGTCCCGAGCGCCAGGCCGGCCGCGGCGGCGGCCAACGTCAGGGGGATCGGGAGGAGGGAGAAGCCGCGACTCGTCTTCATGAACGATGAACGCCTCGGTGCTAAGAGGGAGGGTAAGGAAGCCGGCGTTTCCACGTCGATGAAACAGATGAATCAAGACCCATGACAGGCGTCTTACAGAGGACTATAGGGCCGCAATGGGAATTGCGGCCCGTCCTGGCGCTCGGAAACCAGCGTTTCGCATTTGCTCCTCCGCTCGGCGCGCGCACGTCGGCCCACTCCAGCGCCCTTCGCTGATTCTCGTGATTGCCTTTCAGGCGGACAGGTGCGACGGAATCCGGCCAAAGTAGATCTCCACCGGGACCCTGATGCGGGCTGGGCTGACGCCATGCCGGGATCCGGGAGTGGAGACTCGCCCGAGGGGCTCGACGACGCTCTGCCGCGCCAGGGCGTGGAGAGAGCCGGCCGGCGGAGAGCGGCACTCTGACTATCATCCGGTGGCTGAGTCCAAACTGGTCCTCTGAGTCGGGGATCCATCGCGCCATGAAGCTGCCGTCCCCTGAACCGAATCGCGTACGCTTGCTCCTGCTGGTCCTGATCGCAGCCGGCGCGGTGGCATTCCTTTTCGCGGGGGGCTACCGTTTCCTGAGCTTCCACAACCTTGTGGCGCACAAGGATGCCCTGATTGACTGGGCCGATGCCCGGCCGCTGCTGGCGCCCGGGGTCTGGGTCGCCACCTACTTGGTGCTCGGACTATTCGGTCTGCCTGGCAGCACGGTCTTGAACCTCTCCGCCGGACTTCTGTTCGACTTCTGGGAGGGCCTGCTGCTCGTGGTCGTGGGGAGCACCCTGGCCTCTGCCGTGGCCTTTCTGTCCTTCCGTTACCTGCTCGGGGATTTCGTGGAAGAGAAGATGCGGCGCCGGTTTCCTCACCTGCTGGAAGGATTGGAACGCGAGGGTGTCTACTTCGTGCTGACCCTGCGACTGCTGCCCGTGATTCCGTTCTCGGCAACCAACGTGATCTTGGCGATCAGCCCGGTCCGCTTCACGCCCTTTCTGGTCTTCTCCCTGCTCGGACTGCTGCCACGCTACCTGCTCTACGTTTACGCGGGTGCTCATCTTGGGGATGTCCAGAACCCGGATGATCTCTGGTCCCCCCCGTTGGTTGGCGCGCTGGCGGTTCTGGCCGTTCTTCCTTGGCTGGTCAAAGGCGTCGTGCGCCAGATGAAGCACTGGCTCAAGGGAAGCTAGCCCGCTTGGTCAGGAGAAGTGAGCGTATCAGGCGCCGAAGCGAAGGCCGCGGATCGAAGGAAACGGCAAGCCGGAAGAGGCGCTGACGAGAAGGATCCCTCGGCCCTCAGATCTTCGTGCAGTCGGGCCAGTGACCCGCCGAGTTTCTAACCCTGGGTCTAAGAGCCACGACGCCAGAAGAAGAGGCGCAAGTGGCAAAGTAACTCGCCGTGATCAGGACGCTCTCGTCGTCCGAGGAATCCCGCCCGTCAGGGCCGCGGAGACTCCCGGTAGCGCGTCAGCACCCAAACCACGAGGATGGCCACGCCCGCGCCAATGAAGAACGTTCGTGCAGGCGAGCCGAGGCTGGCGCGGAGCAAACGCGGCATGGCGAGCACGAGGACGACTCCGACGACGAGCTCGACCACCCCGTGAATCGGAAAGGGGATCACCTTGACGATGCCAAGCGGAAAGCGCGTGAAAAGTGTCATCAGAAGATGGACGACCGCGAGCCCCCAAGCAACGGCCGCTACGTAGCCACCGAGCCCGAAGAAAAATGGCGCGAGAAGAAAGACGGCTACGGTGACGAGATCGAGAAAGCCATGGAGACGCGCGTTCAGAAGATTCATGAGCTCATTATCGCGCGCGCACGGAGCGGCGGCGTGAGCGCGACACATGAGGGCGAAGCGCTATTTTCACCTGGATATGTCCAGCGGAAGGCTCCGGCGGACTTGAGGGCGCAGTCGAGGTGCCGGGTGGAACAGGCGAGTGGGGTGGCACTTGTCACGCATGGTTGAGGTCGTCCGCATAAGTCGCTGGGGCGAAGAGCCTTCCAGACTGAGAACGGGTTGAAGTGCGCCGGCTAAATCGGCGTGGTGTTGCGGGTGGAAGTCCCGCTGAGAAGGGAGGAAGCGAATTCATCTCGAACCCGAGTCATGCACGCGCTCGCGCGCTACGGCGATACCCGCCAGGACGCGCTCCGCCCGGACCTCGGTCTCGTACTGCGCGTCTCTCTTACCGACAGTCCCGTCGGTTCTACTGGGCGCGAGACGGCGTCCGGTCAGCAGGCCGTGACCGGTTGGGAGGCCTCGTGCCTGGCCGCAGCCGGTGTCCGGACGGGCACCGCGTACGGTCCTTCCTTGATGAAGGCGACGCGCGGCACCGCGCCCTTCCACCGGGGACTCTTCACCGCGTAGACGATCGCGTTCTGGAGCATCGTGCGAGCCCTTGCCATCTCGTCCTCTGGGGAGTCGGTCGGCAGGTAGTCCCAGCCGGCGCGCCCCGGGACGATCAGGTGGTCCTTCGGGGACAGGACCGCCGAGCAGTAGACGAGCCCGTCCTCGCCGACCTTGTCCAGGACCTTCGCCCACATCTGCGGCTCCCACTGGTCCTTGGTGAACTTCCATCCGGGATTGAGCAGCGTCGACATGTAGCCACCCGGCCCCTGGAGCTTCAGGAGGTGCAGGAGCGTCCGGTAGGTGAGGGGACCGATCGGGTCGTCGTCCCGCTCGCAGGCGGCGAGGACGATCGTGCCGCCCTGGCGCACCACGGGCAGGGCGTTCACGGCGGCCTTCGCGATCTGGTAGTGGTTGATCCCGACGTAGCCGCCGTGGGTGAGGACGACGTCGTACTCCTGGTCCACCAGGATGACGACGACGCTCCGGAGGAGCTCGACCGCCTTCGCATGCGCGAGGACGAGATCCCCGGCGAAGACCTCGAGGAGCTGGAGGCGGCGGTTCAGAACGGTGTTGACGATGAAGTCGACGCCACACCGCCGGGCGATCTCGAGGGCCTCCTCGTGGCACGGGTTGCCCTCCAGGACGAGGTTCGTCGCGAGCGGAGAGTCGAGGAACTGCGCGCTGTGGAACCGCTCGATCGTCTTGCGGCTGACGAGCGCGGGGCAGACCGCCTTCCGGCCCCCGGAGGCGCCCGCCATGAAGTGGCTCTCGACGAGCGCCGTCGCGATCTTCACGTCGGCCTCGTAGAAGGTCCGGTTGATGAAGATCTCGGTGCCGCTCGTCGTCCGCCCGATGTCGACCAGCCCCGCGGCGTCGTCGCAGACATGGTCCACGACGCGGTAATGCGCGACCACGTCCTCGCCGAACATGGCGACTTTCTCGGCGGGGGAGCTGGGCCGGTGGGTCCCGGTCCCGACGAGCAGAGTGACGTTCTCTCGGCGGATCCCGGCCCCGTGGAGGAGCGCGAGGAGCGGCGGCAGGATCCCCGAGTCTCCCTTGTACGGCACCGGGCGCGTGATGTCCGAGGTCGTGATGCAGACCGTCAGCTCCGCGGCCGGCTTCCCCTTGCCGAGGAGGATGGCCGGAAGGGTGCGCGAGCCGATCGGCGCGTTCAGGGAGGCGCGCATCCGCGCACCCGGGTCGAGGAGGGGCGCAACCTCGTTCATCTCGAGGACGCGGGAGCCTTTCGGCACGAGCACCGGGAAGGACCGGGCCCCGTACTCGACCTGGACGGACTCCCAGCCGGCGAGGTCGGCGCCGCGAACGACCGCTTCGATTTCAGGCTTCACCGTGGGCCCCCTTTCTCCTTGCCTCGCTGCCCCGTCGCACCGGAGCCCCGTGGCCGTCACATCCCGAGGTAGGCCTGCCTCACGAGGTCGGAGTGGAGCAGGTCCTCTCCCTTCCCCTGGAGAACGATACGCCCCGTCTGCAGCACGTAGGCCCGGTCGGAGATGCTGAGGGCCTCGAACACGTTCTGCTCGACGAGAAGGACCGTCATTCCCTTCTTCCGGATCTCGTCGATCGTTTCGAATATCTCGGTGACGAGCTTGGGCATGATGCCGAGCGAGGGCTCGTCCAGCATCAGGAGCGACGGCCGCGACATCAGCCCGCGCGCGATCGCCACCTGCTGCTGCTCGCCGCCACTGAGCGTCTCGGCGCGCTGGTTCTTCCTCCCGGGAAGCCAGGGGAAGAGCTTCACGACGTCGTCGAGCGCGGCGCCGATCTCGTCCTGGGACTTGAGGGTGTAGGCCCCGAGGAGGAGGTTGTCCCAGACCGACAGGCGGCCGAAGAGCTGCCGCCCCTCGGGCACCATCGCGATCCGCTTCCGGACGAGGTCGTACGGGGGCACGACGTGGATCGGCTCGCCCTCGAGGCGGATCGTCCCCTTCCGGGGCCGGAGCAGGCCGGAGATCGTCCGGAGGAGGGTGCTCTTGCCGGACCCGTTGGAGCCGATGAGACTGACGACCTCGCCCTTCTGAACGTTGAAGGAGACGTCCTGGATCGCCAGGAGGTCCCCGTACCCGACGGCAAGCCCCTCAACCTCGAGCACGATACCGATCTCCGAGGTAGGCTTGGATGACCTGCGGGTTCATGACGACCTCCTTCGGCGGGCCCTCGACGATCTTCTTGCCGGAGTTGATCACGATGACCCGGTCCGAGAGCTCCATCACGGCCTCCATCACGTGCTCGACGATCACGAGGGTGACCCCGTTCGCCCGGACCCGGCGGAGAAGGTCGATCATCCCCCGCAGCTCCACGGGGTTCAGGCCCGCCATCGACTCGTCGAGCATGAGGAGCCTTGGCTGAGTGGCCAGGGCCATCGAGACCTCGAGCCGCTTCTTGGCCTCGATGGTGAGGGACGTCGCCGCTGCGTCGCGCTTCTCGTGGAGGCCGGCGAACCGGAGGACCTCCTCTGCCTTCTCGTGCGCCGCCCCGTTCCGGACGCTCCTCAGGAAGGCGCCGGTCATCACGTTTTCGAGGACCGTCATGTCGGTGATGACCTGGACGATCTGGAACGTCCGCGCGATGCCGAGCTTGCAGATCCGGTCCGCGGCGAGGCGGGTGATGTCCCGCCCGCCGTACAGGACGTGCCCGGCGTTGGGCGGGGAGAAGCCCGTGACGCAATTGAAGAGCGTGCTCTTTCCGGCGCCGTTCGGCCCGATGATGCTGACGATCTCTCCCTCGCTCACCGTGAAGGAGACGTCGTCGTTGGCGAGGAGCCCGCCGAAGCGCTTCGTGACGCCGCGGACGTCGAGGAGAGGCGCCGCGCTCATCGTTTCTTCCGTCCGATCTTCTGGAGGAACCCCCAGACGCCCTGGGGCTGGTAGACCGAAATGAGCATGATCAGCGTCCCGTAGATGATCATGTCGAGGCCGCTCCCCTTGAAGCCCAGCTTCACCCGCGTCACCTCGGAGATCGGAAGCAGGATCGCCGCGCCGATGACCGGCCCCATGACGGAGCCCGCCCCGCCCAGCATGGCGACGAGCACGATCTGGACGGAGATGGGGAGAATCAGGACGCTCTCCGGGTCGAGGTAGAGGATGTACTGCGCGTAGAACGTCCCGGCCATCGCGGTGAGGAACGCGCTGATCATGATCGCCGCCATCCGGTACCGCACGACGTCGATCCCCAGGACCTTCGCCACGTCGTGGCCCTCCTTGATGGCGCGGAGGTAGAAGCCCATCCGCGAGGTCGTGACCCACGAGCAGACGCCGAGCGAGAGGATGAGGAACCCGAGCATGATGTAGTAGTAGGGCGCCTTGGACGAGTGGAACATGAAGTTCCGGAGCGACTCGTCCTGCATCGGGATCGTCAGCCCCTCGGCGGCCCCGATGAGCTTCCAGTTGTTGAAGTGGATCCTGACGATCTCCGCGAACGCGATGCTCGCGATGGCGAAGTAGTGTCCCCGCAGGTTGGAGCACGGGATGCCGATGAGGGCGGCCGCGAGGGCCGCCACGACCCCGCCCGCCAGCAGGCCGATCCACGGGTTGACGTGGTACGCCGTGAGAAGGAAGGACGACGTGTAGGCTCCAATCCCGAAGAACGCCGCCTGTCCGAACGAGAACATCCCGGCGTACCCGCCCATGATGTTCCAGGAGACCCCGAGCATCGCGAACAGGAACACCATGATCATCAGGTGCATCGGGAACGAGCCCCTGACGGCCAGCGGGTAGAGCGCGAGGAGGACGAGGACGGCTGCCGAGACGGAGACCTGCCGCTTCGTGAACGTCCGCACGCCCATCACCCCATCAGGCCTTGGGGTCGGATCCAGACCGTGATGAGGTAGACGAGGAAGACGAGCGCGTACTTGTAGGCCGGGTCGAAGAAGTAGCCGCCCAGCGTCTGGACGAGCCCGATGAGGATCCCGGCGATGAACGCCCCCTCGATGCTGCCGAACCCGCCGAGGGCCACGATGCAGAAGGAGATCAGCCCGAAGAGCCCTCCCACCTGCGGGTGGATGTAGTAGTACATCGAGAGGAAAGCCCCCGCGATACCGACGAGGGCGGACCCGATCCCAAACGAGAGGGAGTTGATCCGCTCCGTGTTGATCCCCATCAGGAGCGCGGCGTCGCGGTTCATCTCGACGGCCAGGATCGCCTTGCCCGTCCGCGTCCTCTTCAGGAAGAAAAAGACCGCGGCCGAGACGAGGACGCTCCCGACGGAGGCCGCGAACTTCGGGATGCTCAGCTGGACGCTGCCCAGGCTCCATGTGCCGGAGAGGAGGGGCTTCTCGATGAGGCGGAAGTCAGGCGTCCAGAGCATCACGGCCAGGTTGGCCAGGAAGATGCTGACCCCGAAGGTGACCACGAGCTGCGCCAGGCCGGGCCCCTTCATCACCTTGCTGACGATGAACCGGTAGATGCCGACTCCCAGGAGGAACAGGACCGCCGCGCAGACCGGGATCGAGAAGAGCGGGTCCATCTTGAAGAGCGTGTAGCACCAGAAGGCGGTGAACATCCCCAGCATGAGGAAGTCGCCGTGGGCGAAGTTGAGGACGTTCATCACCCCCCAGATGAGGGTGAGGCCGATGGCGACGAGAGCGTAGACGGACCCGATGAGCAGGCTATTCACGATCTGCTGCAGCAGCTGGTCGGCCATCTTTCCTACCTTTCGCGGGACCAAAGGGGGAGGGGCTCGGCGGGCCCCTCCCGCTCGCGGTGCGGCTACTTGCGGGACTTCCAGGCGGGGAAGGGCCAGACGACGTCCTTGGCCGCGGACTCGAACGGCCACACCGTGACGTACTGCTGGTCCTGGATCTGGACCAGCGTGCCGGTGGCGTGGACGTTCTGCTGGGTCTTCGGGTCGAACTGGATCCCCTTCCACGGGTAGATCACCTGGTCGCCGGGGATGTTCGTCTCGCGGAGCGCCTTCACGATGGCCTCGGCCTCGACGCTCTTCGCCCTGCTAATCGCCTCGGCGAGGACGAACGGGGCCATGAAGCTCCGCGCCGCGTTCTCGCTCATCTCGATCCCGAACTTTTTCTTGAAGAGGTCGGCAACCTGGCCGACGAGAGGCTTCTTCTTCGCGAGGTCCAGCGCGAAGGTCGAGCGGACGATGATGAAGTTGCCGTCGGCCTTGATCGCGGGCAGGTACCCGGGCTCGATGTAGCCCGCCATCGTCAGCATCCCCTTCGGGTTGAAGCCCATCTCCTTGAACGTCTTCGTGAAGAGGATGGCGTCCGTGATGTACGACGCGTGGAGGAGGACGTCGGGGTTGGCCTTGATGAGCCGGCCCACCTCGCTGGTGACGTCCGTCGCGTTGTTCGTGTAGGAGATGTCGGCCACGACCTTGTAGCCGTACTCCTGAGCGTACTTCAGCTCCTCCTTGCCGACGTTCGAGCCGAACTCGGTGTTCTCGTAGAGGACGCCGAGCGTTTGGACCTTCTGCTTCTTCTGGGCCTCGAGGTCCTTCAGGAACCGGAACTGGTCGTGGGAGAAGATCCCGTCGTGCGGGCTGACCCGGAAGAAGTACCTGAGCCCGCGCTCCGTGAGGGTTGGGGACGAGGAGTCCGAGCAGACGTACGGGACCTTGAGCCGCTCCGTCGCCTGGCTGGCCGTCTTGGTCACCGAGCTCTGGTAGGCGCCGATCACACCGACGACCTGGTCCTGGGTGATGACGCGCTCGGCTTCGGCCTGGCCGTTCTTGGGCTCGCCCTTGGTGTCGGCCCAGACGACCTCGAGCCTGGCGCCGCCGAGGCCCGGGATCCCTTCGGTCCTCGCCAGGGGGAGGTTGAGGTCGTACTTGCCGTTGATGATCTCGACGGCCAGCTCGACCCCCCGCTTGCAGTCGAGCCCCGTGGACGCCAGGTTCCCCGTCAGGGGGTACACAGCGCCGATCTTGATCGTCTTGCCCTGGGCGAACGCCCGGGAGACGACCAGGGGCGATAGGGCGAGAGCGCCGCCGCCGACCAGGAACTTCCTCCGCGTCAGGTTGTCCATCGCGATCCTCCTGCTTTCATGGCCGCATTGCGCGCGGCGGTGTAAAGAGAGGGAGCGTCGGGCACTGCTCGGCGGACGACGATCGTCGATCCGTGCTCTCCCCCCAGCACGTCACGGGCTCGTCGAAGAAGCGTGAGCCCCGCCCCATTTCAAGGCGGAATTCTCTCACGGGTTTCGGCGAAAGCGCGGTCAGCGGGGCGGGAAGGTCGGGTGGGATGGAAAAGACTTCCCGCGCAGGTGCAACGTCCCAGGAAGAATCCCGCCGAAAAGACGGCAAGAACGGCCGCGATCGCGGCGATGAGACCGAGGAGGAGTCGCCGGCGCATCGTTCCTTCAGCCGATCCGAACCGCCCGTTTTCGTGCGGCCAACGCCCCGAATGATGCATTCTCATCGGAGATGAAGCCTGCTACCGCGCGAAAGGCGACAAGGCGAAGGCCGCCGAGTACGAGAAGAAGTACATCGCTGCGAATCCCGATCAGCCGGAGGTCCTCTACAATCAGGCGGTCGACCTCTACAACAAGAACGACTTCAGGGGCGCCGAGCCGCTGCTCAGGAAGGTCGTCGAGAATACGCCGGACTTCGCGAAGGCGGCACTACCTGCTCGGCATGTCGTACGTGAACCTGAACAAGATCCCGGACATGAGAAAGCACCTTTCCGAATACCTCAAGCTGGACCCGAAAGGCGAGGACGCGGGCACGGAGATAGAGATGCTGGACGCCTTCAAGTGACGCCGTTTCTCATCGGCATCGCGGGCGGGACGGGCTCGGGCAAGACGACGGTCGCGAACGCGATCGTCAAACGCGTGGGGGAGGAGCGCATCGCCATCCTCTCCCACGACTCGTATTACCGCGACTTTGTCGATCTGCCGAAGGACATCCACGAGCGGCAGAACTTCGACCATCCGGATTCGCTCGAGAGCGAGCTTCTCGTGCGCCACCTCAAGGCGCTCAAGCAGGGAATGGTCGTCGAGACGCCGATCTACGACTTCAAGCTCCACCGCCGCGCGGCCGAGACCCGACGCATCGAGCCGCGCAAGGTCATTCTCGTGGACGGCATCCTCATCTACGCCGAGCCCGAGCTGAGGAAGCTCTTCGACGTGAAGATCTACGTCGACACGGACGCCGACATCCGGCTCATCCGCCGCCTCAGGCGCGACATGGCCGAGCGCGGCCGGTCCGTGGAAAGCGTCGTTGAGCAGTACGAATCCACCGTACGCCCCATGCACATGGAGTTCGTCGAGCCATCCAAGCGTTACGCCGACCTCATCGTGCCCGAAGGCGGCGAGAACATGGTCGCGCTCGATTTCCTCTTCGCGCGCCTCCGTGAGCTGCTGCACGACTGAGCGCGCCGGCCGAGCGCTGTTCGTCCCCTACAATCGCCCGTGTGAGCACAAGCGCCTTTCCGCCCGTCCCCGTAGGAAGGCAATGGGAATTGCGGCCCTACATAAAGGGGCTTCAGCCGCCGAAAACGCGGGCAACCCGAAAGAGAGAGGCCGACCAGGGGCAGGACCCGCGTCAGACGTCCAGGGCCCGCATCGCCACCTCGGGGTAGCGGGCCCCGGCCGCGATCCCCTTTGGCGCCGCCTCCTCGATCTGCATCAGCTCATCGGCTGTCAGGGCGACGCCGAGGGCCTTGGCGTTCTCCTCGAGGCGCGCGCGGCTCTTCGAGCCCGGGATCGGCACGACGTCCTCGCCGCGCGAGAGGAGCCAGGCGAGCACGAGCTGGGCCGGCGTACAACGCTTCGCCGACGCGATCTTTTCTACGCGCCGGACGAGCTCGAGATTCTTCCTGAAGTTCTCCCCCTGGAACCGGGGCGAGTTCCGGCGATAGTCACCTTCGGGAATCTCTTCGAACGTCCTGAAGCGCCCCGTGAGGAACCCGCGACCTAGCGGGCTGTAGGCGACGAAGCCGATCCCCAGCTCGCGGCAGGTCGGAAGAACTTCATCCTCGGGGTCCCGCGTCCACAGCGAGTACTCACTTTGAAGGGCAGAGATCGGATGGACGGCGTGGGCCCGGCGGATCGTCCGGGGTGAGGCCTCGGAGAGACCGAGGTAGCGGACCTTTCCCGCCTCGACCAGCCCCGCCATCGCGCCGACGGTCTCCTCGATTGGGACTGTCTTGTCGACCCGATGCTGGTAGTAGAGGTCGATATAGTCGACGCCGAGACGGCGAAGAGAGCCATCGCAGCAGGCGCGAACGTACTCCGGGTGCCCGTTCACCCCGAGGAAGCTGCCGTCCTCGCCGCGGACGTTCCCGAATTTGGTCGCGAGGACGACGGCCTCGCGGCAGCCTCGGATGGCCCGGCCCACAAGCTCCTCGTTTTTGAACGGGCCGTACATGTCGGCCGTGTCGAGGAACGTGACACCGAGTCTGATCGCCCGGTCGATCGTCGCTATGGACTCCTTCTCGTCCCGCCCGGCATAGAACTCCGACATCCCCATGCATCCGAGCCCCAGGGCGGAAACCGTCAATCCCTCCGTTCCGAGCCGCCGCGTTTTCATCTCCGTCGTGCCCTCCTCCGTCATCGCCTATGCTACGTCTGCGGGCGGCGAAGCGATTCCCGGCCGCCGAGCCACTTCACTCTTCCGCGAACCGGCTCCCGGGTTGC
>PLZI01000171.1 GCA_003152095.1 Acidobacteriota bacterium
GGACGGTGTCGTCCTGGTCCTGCCCGGACGCCGAATGGCCCTTGACGCCGAGCACGCCCACGACCTCCATGTCCACGTTCTTGACCCGGATGGTGGCGCCGACCGGGTCCTGGAACTCTCCGAAGAGGTTCGTGAGTACGGTCCGGCCCAGGAGACAGACGGTCCGGGCATTGTTCTCGTCCTGGTCGTCGAGCTTGCGCCCCGCCACTACCGGCCAGTCGCGGATCGACAGGTAGCTCGGCGTGACTCCCTGCACGCTCGTCGACCAGTTCAGGTTGCCGTTGACCGTCTGGGCGGACGCGCGGTTCACATAGCTGATGTCGGCGACGGCGGAGTCCTCTTCCAGGATCGCGACGCCATCGGTCACCCTGAGGCTGGTCGCGCTGCCGATGCCCGACCGCACGCCGTTGAAGCGAATCGTCCCGGGCAGCACGACGAGCAGGTTGGTGCCCAGGCTGTCGAGCTGCGCCTTGAGGGCCGCGCGGGCGCCTTCGCCGACCGCCAGCATGGCGATCAGGGCGGCGACGCCGATGAAGATGCCGAGCATCGTCAGCGCCGAGCGCAGCTTATTGCGGCTGATGCCCCGCCCGGCGGCGAGCAGCGCCATCCGGAGAAAGGACCGCACCTCGGAAAGCGGCGTCGGTTCCTGATCGTCGCGGGAGGCCGCCACCGGCGGGGAGGGCACCGCGGTCGTCTCCGCTCTCCGCTCGTCGGACAGGACGAGGCCGTCACTGATCGTGACGATGCGGTCGGCGACCTCGGCCATCGCGCGCTCGTGAGTGACGAGCACGACCGTCAGGCCGCGCTCGCGGTTGAGCGCCCGGATCGTCCCCAGGATCTCCTTGGCAGTCTGCGAGTCGAGGTTGCCTGTCGGCTCGTCGGCGAGCAGGATCGTCGGGTTGTTGATCAGGGCGCGGGCCATCGCCACGCGCTGCTGCTGGCCGCCGGAGAGCTGGTTGGGATGGTTGCGCGCGCGATCGGCCAGGCCGAGCAGGGCCAGCGTTTCGCGAACCTTGGCGGCGCTGCCGGTCCGCTGACCCGAGTAGAAGAGCGGCAGCGCGACGTTCTCTGCCGCGCTCGTGCGCGACAGCAAGTTGAAGCTCTGGAAGACGAAGCCGATCCGAAGGCTGCGGATGCGCGCCAGCGCTGGCTCGTCCAGGCCGGCGACGTCGATCCCGTCAAGAAGGTACTCACCGGCGGTCGGCTGGTCGAGGCAGCCGATGATGTTCATCAAGGTGGACTTCCCCGACCCCGAGGCTCCCATGATGGCGACGAACTCGCCGCGCTCGATCGTCAGGCTGATGCCCCTGAGAGCGTGGACCTCCTGGTCGCCCAGCTGGTAGACCTTTGTCACGTTGCGGACCGCGATGACCGTATCCGATGCCGTGCTGGATTCCTCCGCCGCGCTCACAGCCGCGGCCCTCCCGGGCCCGCGCCCTGTCCCGGGCGGAACGCCGGGTTCGGGCCGGACCCCGCGCCGCCGCGCCCCTGATCGGAAGTGTTGGTCTGATTGACCACGACTTTGTCTCCCGGCTTGAGGTCCTCGCCGGAGACCTCGATCAGGGCGCCGTCGTCGAGCCCAGTCGTCACCTCCACCGCCCGCAGCGTGCCGTCACCGTTCAGCACCCAGACCCGGCTCTTATGGACGCTCGCGCTCGCGGGCCGGCTCTCGCCCCAGCGCTCCCTGCCGCCGGGCCTCCCGGTGCCCGCGCCGGCGGCTCTGTTCTCGGGTCTGCCGTGGCCCTCGCCGGCGCCCTCGGGGCCGGTGCCGCCCCCTGCGCCCGTGCTCCTGCGCCCGCCGGCGCCGGCACGCGTCTCGGGGCCGCTTTCGCTCTGCGCCGGAGCTCCTCCCTGCTCTTTGCGGGTCCCGTCTCCCCTTGAGCGAGCGATGCCCTCCGGATTGAAGCGCACGGCCGGGAGGGGGACGCGCAGCACGTCGTCGTGCTCGTCGGACACGATGTGCGTGTCGGCGGTCATGCCGGGGAACAGCGCGCGGTCCGGATTGTCCACGGCCACGACGACGTCATAGGTGACGACGTTCTGCACCGTGATCGGCCCATGGCGGATCATCGTGACCTTGCCCCGGAACGTCCGGCCGGGGGAGGCCTGCACGGTGAAGAACGCATCCTGCCCGACATGTACCGAGCCGACGTCCGCCTCGCTCACGTTGGTGTCGACCTGCATCTTCGTCAGGTCCTTGCCGATGAGGAAGAGCGTCGGGCTCGCCAGACTCGCGGCCACGGTCTGCCCGACGTCGATGGCGCGCGTGATGACGGTGCCGACGACCGGCGACACGATGTTCGTGTAGGCCAGGTTCACCTTCGCCGCCTTCAGCGTCGCGACCTTGTTGACGATCGTCGCTTCGTCGAGGCCGATCGTGGCGGTCGTCTGGTCCATCGTGCTCTTGTCGTTGTCCACCGTGTCCTGCGACACCGAGCCCTCGGTAAGCAGCTTCGAATCGCGCTCCCAGGCGATCTTCGCGTAGACGAGGGCGGCCTTGTCCTTCTTGAGCTGCGCCTCGCCCACTCCCACCTCGGCCTGGTCCTGGTCGACGATGAGCTGGAACGGGACGGGGTCGATCGTCGCGCACACCGTCCCGACGACGACCTCCGTGTTGTAGTCGCAGCCGAGCGACTTGATCGTGCCGGAGACGTAGGATCCGACCTGCACCGTGACGAGCGGATTCAGCGCGCCGGTCATGCTGACGCTGCGCTGGATGTTGCCGCGCGTCACCGTCGCCGTGACGTATCGCGGCCTCCGTTGCCTCGCCCGCCACCAGAAAAAGCCGGCGCCGGCGAGGATCGCCACGACGACGGCCAGAAGCCGGAAAACGTTGCGGCGTGCGAACGAAAGGATGGTCCCGTCGGATGAAGCACGCACTACAAGAGAGACGCGGATCGACTCCGCGAGGATTACCTCGGAGAGCCCGGACCTAAGTCAGCGGTTGCAGAACGCGAGGAAGCTCCCGTCGTTCGTGCCCCCGCTGGTCGGCGTTGCTCCGTCGTTGACGACGCCGTACGCGATGAAGTGATCGGTCCCCACGGTCACGACGACGCGCACGAACCCGTTCGACACACCGTAGCCCTGCAGGACGTCATCGAGCTGGAGCCAGGCGCGCGGGCCGAGCGTGGTGTCCGCGGACGTTCCGGCGAGCTGGCCCGCGTTCCCGTCGTACACCTCGAGGTGGAACGTGATGCTCCCTCCGACGTTACCGACGTTGGTGACGGCGAGATTCGACCGGGTGCTCGGCGTCTGCTGCAGCCCGAAGACCCAGGCCTCCGACGCGGCGGACCCGGAAACGCCGAACGCGGGATAGAAGACGCCGTATTCGCCGCCCCCCGGCGCCGCCGACGACACGCGCGCCCCCGCGAATCCGCTCGAAAGGGCCCCGCTCGTCCGGAACGTCACGGACAGGGTCCCCGCATAGGAGGCGGCGCCCATCGGTCCGATCGAGACGCCCTGCTGCTGCCTGAGGAAATCGATCGCGGCCGAGATGATCCGCTGCTCTCCGGCGGCGAGCGTCAGGGCGACGCTGCCTCCGCTCCCGAGAGACGGGGCGAGTGACTCCGCGTAGGTGAGCGTGGCGATCTGCGCGGCCGTGCTGCTGTTCGTCAGGACGAGCTCGCTCTGGAAGACCGACGTCTCCACGAGCACGGGGAGACACAAGGCCTCCGAAAGGGGGCTGCCGGTCCCGGGAGGGACGAACGAGCCGTCGTTCGTGACGTTGTCGTTGAAGACGGCGTAGGCGTAGTACGGGCCGGACCCGGAGAGGAGGTCGATGCGGGCGTATCCCGCGGCGAAGCCCGCCTGGGACAGCACCTGACCGATTTGCGTCCACTGCCTCGGACCGAGCGAGACGTCGGGAGAGAGCCGGAGGCTTCCGGTTCCGGCGCCGTTGAACAGGGTCACGGCGAGAGTGATCGTGGAACTCGTGCCGGCGTTCACGAGGGCGAGGTTCGTCCGGTCCGCGGCGTTCTCGCGCAGGCCGTACAGCCAGCTCGACCCCGTCTGGACCCCGCTCTGGACGTTCACGTCGTCCACGCGGGCCCCGGCGTAGGAGAGCCCCGCGCGTCCCGATCCCGAGGGCGTCGTGGTCCGCGCGGACGCGAAGGCCACGTCGGCCGAGGAGAGGCCGCTGAAGGTCACGAGCAGGGCTCCCCCCTGGCTGGACCCGTTCACCGGAATGGACAGGCCCTGCGTCCTGAGGTACGCGATCGTGTCCGGGATGACGATCTGCTGGCCGGGCCCGAGCGTCATCGCCACGGACCCGCTGCCCGCCCCCGAAAGGGCGGACGCCGCCGTGTAGGCCAGCTGGACGTCGGCCGTCTGGGTCCCCCGGTTCGCCAGGGTCAGCTCGGTCGAGAAGCTCGCGCCGCCGAGCCCCGCCGCGTCCAGCACGATCGGGACGAGGCGCGTCACCGTGAAGAAGGCTCCGGAAACGTTGACCGCCGCGGTCGCGCCCGTGGTTCCGCCGGGACCGGCCACGGTGAGCGTGTACCTTGTGCCCTGCGCGGGACTCACGGTCACCGACCCGCTGGCCGGAACCGGTCCGACACCGTTGTCGATGCTCGCGGACGTGGCGCCCGCGGTGGTCCAGCTCAGCGTGCTCGACTGCCCCGGCGCGACGATCACTGGGCTCGCGGTGAAGGAGACGATCGCGGGCGGCGCGAGCGGGGCGATCGTGACGGAAAGCGGCGCCGTCCGCGTCAGACCGCCCCCGGACGCCGTCACGGTGGCGGCCCAGGTTCCGGGAATGGCCGACGCCGAGGACGCGAGGATGAGGGTGGCGCTCCCGCTCCCGGGAGCCGGCACGCTCTGCGGGACGAAGGTCCCCGTCACTCCAGCCGGAAGGCCGGTGACGCTGAGGCTCACGGCCGCGTTGAAGCCTCCGGTCCCGGCCGTCGTGACGTTCACGCTCGCCGAGCTCCCCACCGTGACCGAGACGGACGACGGCCCGGCCGCCACCGCGAGGCCGGGGCCCGACGCCGTGCCGAAGGCGTTGACGAGAGCCTGAACGTCCACCGAGCCGAGCCCCGTGGCGAGGTCGTAGCCCGGTCCCGCGGAGAAGCCCGCGACACCGGGGACGCTGTTGTTGCCGGCCGTGACGTCGTGGAAGACCGCGGCTCCCGATCCCCCGTACTGCGCTGTCGCGAGCCGGTAGAGGATGGGATTCGGGTTCCCCTGGCGGCCGCCGCCGAGACTCTGGATGACCAGAGCCATGATCCCGCCGAAGCATTGCGCGGACGCAGAGGTGCCGCTGGAGGCGTACAACGAATTCGAGCCGGGGACGTACTCCGTGAACGTCACGTAGCCGACGCTCGAGGCGGCGTTCAGGGAGACGTCCGGGGTGTCGCGGAAGCCGTCGCTCGGGACTCCCGGTGCTGACTGCCAGGAAGGCTTCGTGTAGACGGCCGAGGGGCCGCCGCCCGCTGCCCAGAGCCCGCTGCCCCCGCTCACGGACCCGCTCTCGTTCCAGGCCTGCTCCGGGATGTACGACTTCGCGGAGCGATAGGTCGGGGAGTTGCTCGCGCTCCAGTACTGGGACGAGGTCGCGTCCACGAATTGAGTCCCCCCCACGCACACGTTGTACGGCGTGGACGAAAGCCCGTTCACCCCCAGTCCGGTACCCATGGAGGCCGAGGGATCGTCACAGCCAGCAGCCCCGTTGTCCCCGGAGGCGACGAAGACGGTCATGCCCTGGGCCGCCGCCTGCTGCCACAGGGCGCCGTAGAACCGCAGCCCCGAGGTCCCGAGGTCGCTCTCGCAGGCCCCGTAGCTATACGTCACGATCGGCGCGAGATTGTGATCCACGATGTACTGTGCCGAGAGGTCGACGCCGTCGCTCATGGCCGTGCTGCCCGAGACGACGAGGTTGACGGTCGCGCCGGGCGCCACTGCCCCGGTCCACTCGACGTCGAGGTCCGCCTCGCCCTCGTCGCCGTTGGAGCCCCCTAGTATCCCCGGGTCCGGCCCGTTGACCGTGATGACGGGATCCAGTGCCGGCAGGCCGAAGAAGCTCCGGAATTCCCGCACGTCGGCGATCTTGATGTTGGACTGGGCGACCACGGCGATCGTCTGTCCCCTGCCGTCGACGCCGGCGGCGAGAAGCGGCGCCGTGTCGTAGATCGTTGCGAAGTCAGCGGGCCCCAGACCATTGGTTCCGTCCGAAAAGGCGATGGAGGGACGGGGGCGCGGCCGTGAGACCTTGAAGAAGTCGTGGAGTGACGCGACGCCCCCCACGACGTCGGCGAGGGCGCGGGGCACCTCGGGGTCACGGACGTTCGCATGGTGGAGCTTGGCACCGGCAACAAAGTCCCGTATCTCCGTCCGGAAGGTCGTCTCCACCTGCACAACGGTGCCGCTGAAGTTGATCCAGCCCCTCCCCGGCGCTACCTCGTCGATCGCGAAGCCGTTCCGCTGGAGCCAGCCGAGGACGGCGTTCAGGTCTTCGTCCGGCACGCCGAACTGGCGCCCGTATTCCTCTGGCGTCAGCCAGCGGTGGTAGTTCGACGAGGCGGGGTCAAGCTGCTCCTCGAGGAGGCGTTCGAGCCGATCGGAAGCGCCGGCGGCTGGCCGGAGCACGAGGATCATCTTCTCGATCGGGAGGGCGCTGTCCGTCCGGCCGACGTCGATGGCCCCCGAGAGCCGCGGCGAGACGTTCCCGGGGATCGGCACCGTGTCGGCGTCGTTCACGACGCGCTGCGAGGCTGCGGACATGGGGAAGACAACGACGCCGGCGGCGAGGAGAAGCGCGCGAACGAGAAGCCGGCCCCGTGCCGATGCGACGTCTTCGTGACACGGCATGTCCCTGGTTGATGTCATCGGACGGCTAGACGCACGCTCCATGCCGTCTCTTACGTACGCCGGCCGTCGAGAGACTCCCCGACGACTAATCAAGTGGCAGACAAGCGACCCGCGGCTCGGGAGAGGTCGTCCTCCCTCCTCTTGGGCGAGAGTCGCCTGTCTCCGTTACGAAGGCCGCGGATTGGGAGTCCGCTCGGTCTCCTTCTCATCTCCCGTTCCGCCCTCCAAGCCAGAAGCGTGTCCAACCCCCCGCGCTCCAGAGCGACGGAGGCAAAGACGGAGATGAGCCACTCTCGATCCGCGTCCTCGAGCGTGTGGAAAGATTTCTGCACCCCTTCACGACATCCTCTCGCCATGACTGGTCGGCGCTCCTTTTCTCTTGCTTGGGCACCATTCAAATTCGACGCCACGCCCTTTCTACGGAAGCAAAGAGTTTTCGTCGGGGCCACCTATGGCACGTCTCGAGTGAGCAAACGCCAGCGCCGAGCGCCCGTCCAGGTCGCGGCTTCTCAGCGGCCCGCCGGCCCCGCGACCGCGCCGCGCGGCGCTCACGACTGTCCGATGCTTCAATGCGCTCACCTCACCGCCGTAAGCTGCCGCCCCGGAGGATCCCGCGCGTTGGACGAAGCGATTACCGCGAGGATTACCGGCGTCGCGTTCGACGTCGTCGCTCGCGACCCCCATGCCGCCGGGCTGACGTAACCCTTTCCTGCCCACGGGCCGTCTGATCGTCATGTCGACGGACTCCGAGTCCCCGCGCCCGCCCCGCGCTCTCCCACCCGCCCTCCCCATCCTCCTCGTNNCCCTTCCGGAGCTCTACGAACGGGTCTCGCCGGCCGTCGTCTCGGTCACCTCGGCGTCGATCAATCCCTATTACACGGCCAGCCCGATCGAGCGGCGCGCCGGCTCCGGGGTGATCGTGGACGCGGCCGGCCTGATCTTGACGAACTCGCACGTCGTGTACGGGCGGCAGCTCCTCACCGTCACGCTCGACGACGGGACGGCGCTCCCGGCGCAAATCGTCGGCGCGGATCCCATCTTCGACATCGCGTTCCTCAAGGTCGTACCGCCGGCCGGCGGAACCCTGCCCGTGGCCCGGCTGGGCAACTCGGACTCGCTGCGCGTCGGCGATGAGGTCTATGCGATCGGGAACCCGTTCGGCCTCGAACAGACCCTGACGCGCGGAATCGTCTCGGCCGTCAACCGCGTCCTCCCCGGCGCCACGTGGAACCTGAAGGAACCGCTGATCCAGACCGACGCCGCAATCAACCCCGGCAACTCGGGCGGCCCGCTCGTCAACCGCTCCGGCGATGTCGTGGGCCTCACGACCGCGATCCTCCCGGACGCCCAGAGCATCGGGTTCGCGATCCCAGTCAGCCTCGTCAACGCCGTGGGCCCGGGTCTCCTGGAGAACGGGCGCGTCATCCGGCCCTGGCTCGGCGTGCAAGGCGAGCTCGTCTCGCCGGCCCTGCGCGAGCTCCTTCGCGCGCCCCTCGCGGACGGCCTCCTCGTCGAGGTGATCGAGCCCGGAAGCCCGGCCGCGCGGGCGGGCGTGCGCGGAGGCGACCTCGACCTCGTCATCGGCGGCCAGCCGCTCCTCGTGGGCGGCGAGGTCATCACGGCGATTGACGGAATGCCCGTCGGCACCGCGCCGGCGCTGGCCGCGGCGCTCTCGCGCCTCCACGTCGGCGGGCGCGCGGTGCTGACGCTCTCCCGTGACGACAAAACGCGCACGCTCGATCTCCTCATCGGGGAACGTCCCGCCTCGCGCTCGGAGCTCTCGGAAAGCCGCCTCGACGTCCCGGCCTCCGGCGTGTCCCAGCCCTCGGCCGGCGGCTCGCGTTTCGTGCTCGGAGGTCGTCAGGCCTTCTGACGAGGCGCGCCGGCGTAGACTTTCCGCCATGCCGAAGACGGCATGCCAGCTCTTGAGGGTGCGAGCCTCGTCGCCGTTTTTCAGGCCTCCGGCGGACGCATCCGTCACTATCCGGTCCGCCGCTTCACGTGGAGGCCGGCACCGTAACGTGTAACCGGGCTAGCCACCCCGCGCGAACGCCTCCGGCGAGACGGCAAGGCCCGGAAATGCTTTCGCGAGCTTCCGGTCGGCGGTGACGAGAGGAACGTCTAGCCGCTCCGCGACCAGGACGAACTCGGCATCGTAGGCGGAAACGCCGCCCCGCACGGCGAGCCTGAGGCACTCCTCCGTCGAGGCCACGAGGTCCGCGTCCGTGACGAGGTCTTCCGCGGCCGAGAAGGCGGCAAGCGCGGCCGGAAGCCGCAGGCTCTTCAATCGCATCGCCGTTGCAAGCACGTTGCGGAGCTCGAACCGCCAAAGGGCCGGGGCGATCCAAGCGGCGTCGCGTTCCGCCACGGCGAGCGACGCCTCCGTCCTGTCTCCGGGAAGGACGGCGTACGCGACGACGTTCGTGTCGACGACGATCACGGCCGGCCCTCGTTCTTCGCCCTTTCGATGAACCGGTCCGTCAGGAACGCCGGACGGGCGAACCGCCTGTGAAGGAGCCGCAGCGAAGCAACTGTCTCGGCGCCGCTCCGCTTCCGGCTCTCGAGACTCCGCTCGAGGCGCGACAGGGCCTCCTGATTGAGGCTGCGGCGGTTCTGCTTCGCCTCCTGCTTCAGGACGTCCACCAGCTCTCCGGGCACGTTCTTGAGCGTCAACGTCGCCATCGCGGCCTCCAGTATCCATTATGCATCCAGTTTGGTCCCCGACACGTGCCCGGCGGGCGAAGTAGACTTCGTCTCATGCCGAAACTCACACGCCGTGACCTCCTCGGCGCGGCCGCCGCCACCGCCGCCGTGTCCTCCCTTCCCCGCTTCACCTTCGCGGCCGACGAACTCTCCGCGATCTACGCCGAGATCGGGCGCCGCCACGACGAGTCCGTCAGGCGCCTGCAGGACTGGATCCGGGTCCCCTCGATCGCCGCCGAAAACCGAGGGACGAACGAGGGATGCGCGCTGATGATCCAGCTCTTGAAGGACGCCGGCTTCCAGAGCGCCGCGCAGGCCGACACGAGCGGGAAGCCGGGAGTCTTCGCGGCGCTCGACACGGGCGCGAAGCGCACCGTCGGCGTCTATTTCATGTACGACGTGAAGCAGGCCGATCCAGCGGAGTGGTCTT
>PLZI01000156.1 GCA_003152095.1 Acidobacteriota bacterium
GTGATCTTCGAGGAGTTCAAGGGGACCGGCAACATGGAGGTCCACCTCGACCGCAAGCTCGTCGACCGCCGCGTCTTCCCAGCCATCGACCTCAACCGCTCAGGCACGCGCAAGGAAGAGCTGCTTCTCGAGAAGCAGGAGCTCAACCGTGTGTGGATCCTCCGCAAGGTTCTCAACCCGCTCTCGACGGTGGAGGCGATGGAGCTCCTCATCGAGCGCCTCGACAAGACGAAGAACAACGCGGAATTCCTGGGCTCGATGTCGGCGGGGTGAGGCCGCCGGCCTCAGGCGTGAAGCTCCACGACGTCCCTGTCCGCGAGGACGTGGTGCCGGTCGACCTGCTGGCCGTCGAACTTCGCGTGGCCCCAGAGCCGCGCGAACTTCAGACGCTCGGCGATCTCCTTGTGGACGTGCACGGCGAGATCGTGGATCGTCGCGCCCTCGGGCAGGACGAACGGCCTTGCGAGGTCGGGCTTTTTCCCCGGCTCCTTGCCGTAGACGCGAATCCGCTTCAGCTCGTGAAAAAGGACCTCCCGCAGCGTTTCGAGTCCCGCGCCAGTGACGGCGGAGACGGGGAAGAAGGGGAGGTCCGCCCCGACCGCCTCGCGGGCGAGCGCGGCGAAAGTCCCGTCGTCCTCTTCGGCCTTGTTGCCGAGGATGAGGACGGGCTTCGGCTGGAGGAAGGGCGGGGCGTCCGGCGGCAGCGGCCGTGTCCGCGGCCAGACGCGGGCGCGAGCAAGCAGCTCCCGGAGGAGCCCGACGGCGGACGCCGTGTCGTCCGCCGTCACGTCGAGGACGAGGAGGACGCCGTCGGCGTCGTGCGCGAGGTTCGGGAGGTACGGCTCCGTATGGCCCTCGGCGACCGCGGGCGTGTCGACGAGCTGCACCTGCACATCCTCGAACTCCATCATCCCGGGCAGCGGCGCACGCGTCGTGAACGGGTACTCGCCGACCTCGGGGTGCGCGTGCGTGAGCGCCGCGAGGAGCGCCGACTTGCCCGCGTTCGGCGGCCCGAGGAGGACCCACTGGCCGGCCCCCTCGCGCTTGACGTGGCCGACTTCCGTGCGGTGGCCGCCCCGCGGCGCGTGCGCGGCCTCGTCCTCGAGCTTCGAGAGGCGCTTGCGGAGGTCGGCGAGCATCTTCTCGGTCCCTTTGTGCTTCGGGAGGAGCGCGATCATTTCGCGCAGCGCGGCAAGCTTCTCCGCGTGGTCCGCCGCGCGCTTGAAGCGCTCCTCGGCGTCGTGGTACTGCGGCGTGAGGTTCGCGGTCACATCTTTATTATGGTGCGGCTGGCCGGCCTCCCGGGTTGACTTGACTCCCGGCCGTTTCAGGCACACATTGATCCCTGCCTGGGGGTGGCCGGAGAGGGCCTGAGATCACACCCCGGAACCTGACCCGGTTCGAACCGGCGTAGGAAAAGGCAGGAAGAGCGCACATGTCGTCGAAAATCCTTCGGGCCCTTTCATTCCTGGTTTTCGTCTGGGCGGCCGCCGCCGCGCGCGCGCAGGAGGCAGCCCCCACACCGACGCCGACTCCGACTTCCACGCCTCACGTCTCGGAAAACGTCGTCGTGAAGGCGCTCCGAGCGGACGACGTCGCGCCCGTCACGAAGACGGATCTCGACCGGCCCGAGCTCACCGCGAAGAGCTGGGGGCAGGAGATGCCCGTGCTGCTCCAGGAGTCGCCCTCCGTGACGGCGTACTCCGAGACGGGCTCGGGGCAGGGCTATGCATACCTGTCGCTGCGCGGGATCGGGCAGACGCGCGTGAACATGACGTTCGACGGCGTGCCGCTGAACGAGCCGGAGGATTCGGCCGTCTACACGGCCGACTTCGCGAACCTCACGGGCAACGTCGCGAGCGTGCAGGTCCAGCGCGGCGTCGGGACGTCCACCGTGGGCGCCGCGTCCTTCGCGGGCTCGGTCAACTTCGAGAGCCTCGACCCGGCCCTCTCGCCGTCACTCGACCTCCAGCTCGGCGGGGGCTCTTTCGGCACGGCACGGGCGAGCGCGAACTGGAACAGCGGGACGTTCGGCGGGGGCTGGCGGCTGTCGCTGCGCCCCTCGTGGCAGACGACGGACGGGTTCCGCGAGAGCTCGGGCGTGAAGCAGGACAGCGTCTTTTTCTCGGCCGCACGCGACTTCGAGACGTCGACGCTCCGGTTCTCGGGCTTCGCGGGCGAAGAGCGCATCCAGCAAGCCTTCCTCGCCGTGGAGGCGGACGTCCTCGAGAAGGACCTGACGTTCAATCCGCTCGCGCCCGAGGAGAAGGACCACTTCTACGAGTACCTCGTCACGGGGCAGTGGACGAAGGCGCTCGGAGCCGACGCGAGCCTCTCCCTGCAGGGCTACGTCGTGGGCGCGGGCGGCTGGTATCGCCTCTTTGCGGACGAGGAGAACCGCGTGGACCTGCAGGAATACGGGTTGTCGTGGCTCTTCGGCGGCGGCCTCGCGACGTACACACGCGATTTCGGGACCTTCCATCTGACCGCCGGCGCGCATACGTACGGCTACCGCAGCACGCATACGCAGGACGAGATGGACGGCACTCGCAACTACCTCAATCACGGCTACAAGAACGAAGTCAGCGGCTTCGTGAAGCTGCTGGGCAACCTCGGCGCGTGGCATCCGTTCCTCGACGCGCAGGTGCGGTACGCGCGCTTGACCTACTCGGGCGACGTGGGGGAGGCCGGGCGCGGCTGGACGTTCTTCAACCCGAAGGCGGGAGTCCGCGTCGACCTCGACAGCCGCACGAGCGCGTATCTCTCCGTCGGCCGGACCGCACGCGAGCCGGCGCGCTCGGACATTCTGCTCGGCGAGGACAACGCCTCGACGCTCCCGAACTTCGACGCGGTGAAGCCCGAAAGCGTCTGGGACGTGGAACTGGGCGCCGAGTGGCGGACGAAGGACCTCGTTCTCAGGGCGAACCTCTACGACATGGAGTTCCACGACGAGATCGCGCTCACGGGCGAGCTCTCGCCGATCGGGCTCCCGCTCCGGCAGAACGTGGAGAAGAGCTTCCGCCGCGGGCTCGAGCTCGGCGCCGCGTGGCAGGCGCTGCCGGCGCTCCGGGTCACGGCCGCGGTGAACCTGAACCGCAGCCGGATCAGCGAGTGGACCCAGTTCTACGACGTGTACGACGCGGAAGGAAACTTCACGGGCTCGACGCCGCGCACGTTCCACGACGTCACGCCCGTGGGGACGCCGCCGTTCGTCGTGACGGCCGGTCTCGAGACCACGGCCCTTAAGGACGTGACGGCCGGCCTCACGGGCCGCTACGTCGCGGCCTCGTGGCTCGACAACACGAACACGGAAGGCCTCGAGGCGCCGCGCTTCTTCCAGCTCGACGCCTCCTTCCGGTTCGACCTTTCGCATCTCGTCTCGGCCGGAAAGCCGCGGCTCTCGGTGCGCGTCAACAACCTCCTCGACAACCGGCGGATCTTCCCGAGCGGGTACTCGTACCTCTACGTGACGCGTGACGCGGGACAGGACACGGCCTCGGGAATTCCGTACTACTACGCGGCGGCGACGCGCAGCGTGTCCGTGACGCTCGACCTCGGCCTCTGGTGAGCCCTCTCGAGATCCTGGGGGCCGCGGCCGGCGCTCTGGGCGTGTGGCTGACGGCGCGCGAGAACGTGTGGTGCTGGCCCGTGGGTCTCGTCAACGTGGCGGTTTACGCGCTCGTGTTCCACGACGCGAAGCTGTATGCGGACATGGGCCTTCAGGGCGTCTATTTCGCGCTGTGCCTCTACGGCTGGTGGGCGTGGCTGCGCGGAGGGGCGGCGCACGGGCGGCTCGTCGTGTCTCGCGCGCCCCGGGCCGTTCTCGCGGCCTCTGCCCTGGCCGGAATCGTCTTCGCCGCCGCGCTCGGGACCTTCCTTCGTTCGAAGACCGACGCGGCGCTTCCGCTGTGGGACGCGGGGACGACCGCTTTCAGCCTCGTCGCGCAGTTCCTGCAGACGCGGAAGTGGATCGAGAACTGGCCGATCTGGATCGCGGTGGACACCGTGTACGTCGGAATGTACGTCGTGAAACGCCTGTACTTGACCGCCGGCCTCTACGCGCTCTTCCTCGTTCTCGCCGGAATCGGCCTTGTGGCGTGGCGGCGAAGCCTAGCCGGCGCGGGTGCCCCTGCGTGAGCGTGTTGAGGATCGTCCTGACGGGTGGAGAGTGCACGGGCAAGACCACGCTCGCGAGGACGCTGGCCGTGCGTCACGACACGACGTGGTCGCCCGAGGCCGCGCGCGAGGCCGCCCTCGCGAAAGCAGGGCTGCTCGGGCCCGAGGATGTCGCGCCGATCGCGCGCGCGCACGTCGCCGCCGCGGATGCGGCGTTGCGAGAGGCGACCCGGCGCGCCCGGCCTGCCGTGTTTTTCGACCAGGATCTCCTTTCGACCGTCGTTTACGCGCGTCACTACTACGGGAGCTGTCCTCCGTGGATCGAGCGGCTCGCCGCCGAGCGGCAGGGCGACCTCTACCTCCTCTGCCAGCCGGACCTCCCGTGGGCCACCGACGGCGTGCGGGACCGGCCTCAGGCGCGCGAGGAGATCCACGCCCTCTTCGCGGCGGCCCTCGCCGACGCCGGCGCGCGCGTCGTCGACGTCAGCGGGCGGGGAGCCGAGCGCGAGGCGCAGGCGGAGGCTGGCGTGGCGGAGCTTCTCGGGACCTGAGCACCGCGTCTTCATCATCCGAGAGTCGGCAGTCTCCTAAAGCTCACCCAGATGGCGGAGCTTTTCTTCGACCTCTCGCAGGAGACTGCGCGGCAAAGGCTTGAGAGCGCGGACAAACCGCCGGTTGTCGATGGCGCGGTTCTGATCGATCATGACCTCGCAGTCTTCACGGTTTCCGGCGATCCGTCGGGGAAGCGATACACGGAGCAACTCTGTAAGGGCGAGTAGCGCGTTGAGCTCCCGCGCCCCGACGAGAAACCTTCAGCGGCGGCGCACTCCGAGAAGCGACAGCAAGAACGAGCCGAAGAGGGCCTGCGCCCCGAGGACGAGAAGCAGGACTCCGGGGATCATCCAGCGCATCGTCTGCGTGTACGGCAGGCCGTGAAAGCCGGCGCCTGCCCAGAGGCTCACGACGCGGCCCACGAGAACGCCACCCCCGAGCAGGCACGCCGCCCCGGCGAAAAGACCGGTCTCCAGCGTGATCCAGCGGTCGAAGAGGCGGTCGAGAAGGGGGTCCTTCGGCAAAAGGCCTTCGGTGATGCCGAAGATTTTCGCGCACACCCCGGAGAAGATCGCGGCCGCGCCGACGAGGACCATCGCGGCTCCGGCGAGCATCGTGTGGATATCGAGCGTGGCCCGGCCGAGCGCGCGCGGACCGGGCAGCAGCCACACGATGAGGGCGGTGCCGGCGAGGGCGAGCGTGAGGCCGGGCACGAGGAAGAGCCAGCGAGGCGAATAGAGGAGGAGAAAGCGCAGATGGCGCCAGCCATCGCGCCACGTCCTGAGGTGCGGCGGCCGCGACCGGCCGTCTTTGCGGAGCGACACGGGGATCTCGCGGACCACGAGGCCGAAGAGCGCAGCCTTGACGACCATCTCGCTCGCGTACTCCATCCCGGTCGTCCGGAGGTCGAGGGCCAAGAGCGCGTCGCGGCGGAAGGCACGTAGGCCGCAGTGGAAGTCGGACACGTCGGTGTGGAAAAAGAGCCGGCCGAGCCCAGTGAGGACCGGGTTCCCGAGCCATCGGTGGAGCGGCGGCATCGCGCCACTCTCGATCCCGCCGCGGAACCGCGAGCCCATGACGAGGTCGGCTCCCGCGTCGAGCGCCTTGACGAAGTCTGGGACCGCACCGAAGTCATACGAGAGATCCGCGTCGCCCATGACGACATAGCGGCCGCGCGCCGCGGCGAAGCCGCCCGCCAGCGCGGCGCCGTAACCGCGTTCGGCGACAGGCACGACGCGTGCGCCCGCGGCGGCCGCGAGATCCCGCGAGCCGTCCGTCGAGCCGTTGTCGGCCACGATGACCTCGCCGTCGAGCCCCGCGCTCTCCAGGGCCGCGAGCGCCTCGGCGACGCACCGCGCGACGGTTTCCGCCTCGTTCAGGCAGGGCATCACCACGGAGACGGTGAGAGGGACGGCGTCGGGGGGCACGGCTCATTGTCGCCGAGTCCACCCCGGAGGCGCCGTCGTGGTGTATTTTTAGGAGGGGAATAACCGCCGTGCTGCGCGCCTCGCTTGTGGACTATGTGAACGCCTGGCCGCTGACGTGGGGTCTCCTGCGCGGGGCGGTGGAAGGGGTCGAGGCTCTGACGGACATCCCATCCGCCTGCGCCGACCGCCTCGCGCGCGGGGAAGTCGAGGCCGGGCTCGTGCCGTCGGTCGAGGCCGCGCGTATCCCCGGTATCCGGATCGTGCGCGGCGTGGGGATCGCGTCCCGCGAGCGGGTGCGGAGCGTCATTCTCGTCAGTCGCCAGCCTGTCGAGGCCGCGAAGACCGTGGCTCTGGACGTCGCATCCCGTTCGTCGGCCGCGATGGCGCGAATCCTCTTCCGCGACCTCCTCGGTACCCATCCCGAGTTCCACGCCGCCGCGCCGGACCTCGGCGAGATGCTCTCGCACTACGACGCCGCCCTCCTCATCGGGGATCCGGCGCTGAAAGCCAACCTCTCCGGGCTCCACGTGCTCGACCTCGCGGAAGGCTGGCGCCGGCTCACGGGCCTGCCGTTCGTGTTCGCGGTATGGGCGGTGCGGCCCTCCGTGCCGCCGGAGCCGTTCCTCTGGTCGCGTGAGTACGCGCGGACGCACCGGCCCGAGATCGTAGACGCCGCGGCGATCCGCACCGGAGTGTCGCGCGAGATCCTCGCCGAATACTTCGACGGAAACCTTCACCATGACCTCGAGACCGAGGACGAGAAGGGCCTTGCCGAGTTCTACCGCCGCGCGCACGAGCATGGCCTCATCACGTCTCCCGACCTGCCACCCTTCGCGGGCGTGCCCCTCGTCCCCCGCCGGGAAGGCTGACGTGTCCCCCGTGTCCGAAGCGCCTCCCATTGCGGCGCCTCCCGCCGTCCTGCCGAACGCGCCCGTGCCGGGTCTCGGCGGCTCACGCCGTGTGGCCGAAACCCTTTCGCACGTTCGTGGAGGCGAACGGCTCACGTTCGACGAGGCCCTGTCCCTGTTCCGGGAGGCGACGCTTCTCGAGGCCGGCGCGGCGGCAGACGCGGTGCGGCGGCGGAAGCATCCCGTCGATCGCGTCACGTATCAGGTCGACCGGAACATCAACTACACGAACGTCTGCATCTACCGCTGCTCGTTCTGTGCGTTCTACCGGCCCGCGGGCGACGCCGAGGGTTACGTCCTGCCGTTCGAGGAGATCGGCCGGAAGGTCGAGGAGACGATCGCGCTGGGCGGCACGGGCATCCTCCTGCAGGGCGGCGTCCACGCCGAGCTTCCGTTCTCCTTCTACGAGGAGCTGCTTTCGATCCTGCGCGAGAAGTATCCGCACGTCCATCGCCATGCCTTCTCGGCGCCGGAGATCTATTTTCTCGCGAAGAAAGAGAAGACGAGCATTGCGGACGTCCTCGCGCGCCTCAAGAAGGCCGGCCTCCAGTCCGTTCCCGGTGGAGGCGCCGAGATTCTCGAGGACGGCGTCCGCAAGCGGATCTGGGCGCTCACGAAGGCTCCGACCGGAAAGTGGGCCGAGGTACACCGCGAGGCCCACCGCCTCGACCTGCCGACGACGGCCACCATGATGTTCGGCGTCGGCGAGACGCACGAGCAGCGCCTGCAGCATTTCGACGTCGTGCGCCGCGCGCAGGATGCGTCGCTCGCCGAAGGTGTCGAGAGCTTCACCGCTTTCATCCCCTGGACCTTCCAGGAGGAGAACACGGCGATGGACGGCACGGTCGAGACGGCGGGCGGCTACGACTACCTGCGCACGCTCGCGATCGCACGCCTCTACCTCGACAACGTGCCGCACGTGCAGGGCTCGTGGCTCACGCAGGGCGCGAAGATCGGCAGCGTCGCGACGTCGTTCGGCGCCGACGACCTCGGCTCGATCATGATCGAGGAGAACGTCGTGGCAGCCGCGGGCTCGCACAACAAGATGGGTGAGGCGGCGATGCTCCAGCTCATCCGAGACGCGGGCTTCACGCCGGTGAAGCGCGGCTCGGTCTACGAGCGCTGCCGCGAGACGTGCTGCCGGGACCTGCCGAAGCTCGCCTGACCGGCGCGAGCGCCCGGAGGTCGCGCGCATAATCGGCCGCGACGAAGTCTCGATGGCACTCCTCCCCGGCTCCCGTCTCGGCCCGTACGAAATCGTCGCACCCCTCGGAGCCGGGGGCATGGGAGAGGTTTATCGGGCGAAGGACACGAGGCTCGCGAGAGACGTTGCGGTCAAGGTATTGCCGGAAGAGTTCTTCGAAGGTGAAGAGAGGAGGCAGCGGTTCGAACGGGAGGCGAAGGTTCTGGCCTCGCTCAGCCATCCCAACATCGCGGCGGTCTACTCCTTCGAAGAGGTCTCCGGGCGGCATCTTCTCGTCATGGAGCTGATCAAGGGCGTGACCCTGAGGGCGCAACTGGCCGATGGGGCGCTGCCGATGAAGAAGCTCCTCCGGATCGCCGCGCAGGTGGCCGACGGCCTCGCGAAGGCGCACGGGGCGGGGATCGTTCACCGGGACCTCAAGCCGGAGAACGTGATGGTCACGAACGACGGCTTCGCGAAGATCCTGGACTTCGGCCTGGCGAAGGTCTCGAAGACGGAAACGGGCCCTTCCGGAGAGACGGCGGTTCCCACGCTCTCGAAGATGACGGAGCCCGGGACCGTGATGGGGAC
>PLZI01000071.1 GCA_003152095.1 Acidobacteriota bacterium
TCTCGCCCTCGAGCTCGGCCTTCGGGACGAGCGCGGCGACGGAGTCGATGACGACGACGTCGATCGCGGCCGAGCGCACGAGCGCCTCGGCGATCTCGAGCGCCTGCTCGCCGGAGTCGGGCTGCGAGACCATGAGGTTGTCGACGTCGACGCCGAGCTTCCGGGCGTAATCGGGGTCGAGGGCGTGCTCGGCGTCGATGAACGCCGCGAGCCCGCCGCGCTTCTGCGCTTCCGCGATGATGTGCAGCGTCAGAGTGGTCTTGCCCGAGGACTCGGGCCCGAACACTTCGATGACGCGGCCCCGAGGGATGCCCCCGATCCCGAGCGCGGAGTCCACGCCGATGGAGCCGCTGGAAATGCACTGAATGGCCTCGTGCGGCTTGTCGCCGAGGCGGACGATGGCGCCTTTCCCGAACTGCTTGTCGATCTGTTGGACGGCCTGCTCGAGCGCCTTGAGCTTTTCTTTGTTGACTTCGACCATGTGGTCTCCTTCAAGCGTGGCGGATTATAGGTATCGGAACGAAGAAGAGATTTCTGCGAATGCGGGTCGAGCAATTGCCTTCCGGGAGCGCCGGGGCGGACACACTCTGCACCGGCGCCACTCACCCTATCTAAGAAAATCCGAAAATGCGGCGAAACGGCCTACGATGCCGCGGCCGAAGCGGAAGGAATGGATGCAAGGTAGCGCCGCTTTTCCCAAAACGCAAGGTCCGGTGCGCCCCTGGCCCGAAGTTTTCGCGGCTTCTCGCGTGACGACGCTCATCGCGACGTGGTTCGGGGTGGGTTTCCTGCCGATCGCGCCGGGGACGTGGGGCAGCCTCTGCGCCATCCCATTCGCCCACGCGATCTTCTCGAGCTGCGGCGTCTGGGGCCTCGGGAGCTTCGCGCTCGCCGTGACGGTGATCGGCGTACATGCGGCCGGCGAGACGGTGCGCCTGCGCGGCATCAGCGACCCGCCGGAAGTCGTCGTGGACGAGGTCGCGGGGCAGTCGATCGCCCTTCTTCCGGTGTACGCGCTCGTTCCTCCCGAGGCGACGCTCGTCAGGATCGGCGCCGTGCTCTCGGCGTTTGTCGTCTTTCGCGTGCTCGACGTCTGGAAGCCCGGGCCGATCGGCGCGCTCGAACGGTTGCCCGGCGGATGGGGCGTCATGGCGGACGACGTCCTCGGCGGTGCCTTCGCCGGCGCCCTCATCGGCGCCGCGCTTCTCCTGACGCGATGATCCCAGAGGCGCTCCGCGGCGTTCGTGCGGTCGTGCGCGAGAACGTCCCGCTCTCCGGCAAGACGACGCTCCGCGTCGGCGGGCCGGCGCGGTTTTTCGCGGAGCTCCACGACGCGGCCGCGCTCGCGGCGCTCCTCCGGGCGGCCCGCGCGCAAGGGCTACCCATCCTCGCGCTCGGGAAGGGCTCGAACCTCCTCGTGCCGGACGCGGGCTTTCCCGGGGTCGTCTTCACGCTCGCGGGCGACTTCCTGGCGACGCGGATCGAGGCGCCGGAAGTCGTCGCGGGCGGCGGCGTGTCGCTCATGTCCCTCGCCGTCGCCACGCAGAGAGCGGGCCTCTCCGGGCTCGAGAATCTCTCCGGCATCCCGTCGTCGTTGGGAGGGGCCGTGCGCATCAACGCCGGCTCGTACGGCTCGGAGCTGTTCGATGTCCTCGTCTCGGCGGACCTCGTGTCGGCCGCGGGCGAGCGGCGCACGGTCCCTGCGGCGGCGATTTCCCATGGCTACCGGTGGACGGCGCTCTCGGACACGGACGACGTCGTGACGGGCGCGCGAATCCGCCTCGTGCCGAAAGCGCCGGGCGAGATCGCGGCTCGAATCGCGGAGGTGGCGGCGAAGAGGAAGGGCACCTTGCCGAAGCAGCCGAACGCCGGCTCGATCTTCAAGAACCCGCCGGGACTCTTCGCCGGAAAGCTGCTCGAGGAGTGCGGCCTCAAGGGCAGGCGCGTCGGAGGTGCCGAGATCTCACCCGTCCACGCGAACGTCATCGTGAACCTCGGCGGCGCGACGGCGGCGGACGTGAGGCGGTTGATGGAAGAGATGAAGAGGGCCGTCAAGGACAGGTTCGAAATCGAGCTCCAGGCGGAGATCCAGATCGTCGGAGAAGAGAAGACAGAGAATCTCTCGTGATCCGTACAATGTCCCGATGGCTGATGCGCCCGTTCGCGCCCTGATTCTCGCCGGCGGCAGCGGCACGCGGCTGTGGCCCCGCTCGACGGACGAAAGGCCGAAGCCTTTCCTTGCCCTGACGGGCGGAGAGTCGCTCCTGAGGGAGACGTACCGGCGCGCCGCCGCCCTCGTCGGGGCTGGAAATGTCTTCGTGTCGGGCCGCTCGTCGCACGCGCCGCTCCTCGCCGCCGAGCTTCGCGAGGTGCCGGAGTCTCGCCTCGTTCTCGAGCCGATGCGGCGCAACACCGCGCCCGCGATCGCTCTCTCGGCGCTCGCCGCATCGGAGGACGTGTCCGACACCGTCTTCGCCGTGCTGCCGTCCGATCAGGCGGTGCGCGACGAGCCGGCCTTTCTCGCCGCCCTCCGCACGGCGGCGGAGGCGGCTCGGACGCACGATGCGTTCGTCACGCTCGGCATTCCACCCACGCGGGCCGAGACGGGGTTCGGGTACATGGAGGTTGAAGAAAAGACCGGGGAACCGGGGATTTCTTTGAAAGAGAAGGAAGAAAGGGACGGTTCGATCCGCAGAGTCGTGCGGTTCATCGAGAAGCCCACGCCAGCGCGCGCGGAGGAGTTTCTTGCCTCCGGCCGCTTTTTCTGGAACGCGGGCATCTTCGTGTTCCGTACGTCATACCTCTTCGAAGAAATGGAGAGGGTCTGTCCGGATGTCCTGAAGGCCGCTCGCCTTGCGCATGCGGCGCGGAAAGCCGGCGATCGGTCTTCTTTTTCAGAAACCTTCTCTTCCTCTCCTTCCGTCTCGATCGACGTCGCCGTCATGGAGAAGGCTCGCTGCGTGCTCACCATCCCGTACGCGTGCGGCTGGAGCGACCTCGGCTCCTGGGAGGCCGTCTTCGAGTTCCGGGGCGGCGCCCCCGGCGTGAACGTCCTCGAAGGCCCTGCCGCCGCGGTGAATGGCTCGGGAAACCTCGTCCTCGCTCAGGGGCGTCCCGTTCGCGTGGTGGGCCTCTCGGACGTTTTCGTCGTGGATTCCCCGGACGGACTCCTCGTCATGCGCCGTGGCGCGTCCGAGGCGCTCCGCAAGAGCGTGGAGGAGGGCCTGTCGCGATGACCGACGCGCGCCCGTCCTCCGCGGCGAATGCGCCGACGGCGACCGTCCTCGCGTCTCTTGCGCGGCTCGTCGGTACCGTGCGCACGGCCTACCGGGGGCCGGCGGCGGCCGTGGAGGACGCGGTCGTGTGTCTTCTCGCGCGTGGCCACCTCCTCATCGAGGACGTACCGGGCGTCGGCAAGACGACGCTTGCCTCCGCGCTCGGCAAGGCGATCGGAGTCGGCGTCCACCGCATCCAGTTCACGCCGGACACGCTGCCATCCGACATCCTCGGCCTCACGGTCTTCAATGCGCGGACGCAGGAGTTCGAGTTTCACCCGGGCCCCGTGTTCACGCCCGTGCTCCTCGCCGACGAGATCAACCGCGCGACGCCGAAAACGCAGGCGGCGCTTCTGCAGGCGATGAGCGAGCGGGCCGTCTCGTCCGACGGCATCACGCGGCCGCTGCCCGAGCCGTTCCTCGTCCTCGCAACGCAGAACCCGGTGGAGTATCTCGGCACGTACCCGCTCCCCGAGTCGCAGCTCGACCGCTTCCTCATGCGCATCTCGCTCGGCTACCCCTCGCTGGAGGACGAGAGGCGGCTCCTCCTCTCGGGCGGCGCCGACCGCGTTCTCGCGACGCTCGCGCCCGTGCTCACGCTCGAGGAGCTGGCGGCCGCGCAGACCGCGACCGAGCGAGTGACCGTGGCCGACAAGCTCATGGACTACGTGCTCGCGATCGTGGGGCGGACGCGGACCGGCAAGGACCTGCTGCTCGGCGTCTCGCCGCGCGGCTCGCAGGGTTTTTTCCGCGCGGTGCAGGCGCGCGCACTCGTTGCGGGCCGGCCGTACGCCACGCCCGACGACGTCAAGCGCGTGGCCGTCACGACGCTCGCCCACCGGGTTCTCGCCTCACAGCCGGGCGCATGGGATGGCGGAGGAAGCGGGCGGCGCGAGCGCGATGCGATCCAGCGAATCCTCGACGAGACGCCCGTTCCCCTCTGAACCCGTGGCCTTCGGCGCGCGCCTCCAGAAGCTTCTTCATCCGCGCATTCTCGTGCGGGTCACGAACCTTGGCCTCGGCTTCATCCTGCTGACTCTCGTCGTGGCGTTGGCCGCGACGAACACCGGCAACAACGGCTTGTACATCCTCGTGTCGCTCTTTCTTGGCGCGCTCGTCGTCTCGGGTGTCGTGTCGCGGCGGAACGTGGAGAACGTCGCCGTGGAGCTGGACGGCCCGGCGGAGATCTTCGCGGGGGTGCCGGTACGCTTCACGCTCCGGCTCACGAATCACGGCCGCTTGCCGCGGCGCGGCCTCCTCGTGAAGATCTCGAGCGCGGCGGCCCCGATCCTGTTCGGCCGCCTCGAACCGGGCCGCCCGGCCGAGCGCGGAGTGGACCTCGTCTTCCCGAAGCGCGGGCGACGCTCCATCGAGTCGCTCCTCGTTTACAGCGGCTACCCGATCGGCCTTTTTAGGAAGGGGCGCGTGCATCCGCTCGGAGACGAGCGCCTCGTCTACCCGGCGCCAGCCGCCGTGCCGTACCTCCCGCCCGACCCGCGCGAAGCCGAGGGCGGCGATCCGCGCGACCGGCGCCGGGGGCGCGGCGCTGAGATCCGCAACCTGCGCGACGCGGGCCCCGGCGACGACCCACGAGATGTCCACTGGCCTCAGACGGCGCGCCAGGGCAAGTTCATTGTGAAGGAGCGCGCTTCCGAGGAGGGCCGCGACGCGCTCGTGGAGCTCGAAACGCATCGCCCGGCGGGCGTGGACGCGACATGGGACGAGGCCTTCGAGCGCTCGGTTTCCGAAGCCACGGGGCTTGCGTTTCTGCTCCTCGCGCGCGGAAGCCGTGTCGGTCTCCTTCTCGGAGGTGTCCTCGTGCCGCCCGGCTCGGGTCCGGCTCATCGCCGCGGTCTTCTGCGCGCGCTCGCCCTCGTCGAGCCCGCGCGCGAGCCGGGGCGGGCTCCCTCGGCCATTCCCGCGTCGGTCGCCGTCTATCGCGCGGGGCGCGGGCCGGAGCGAGCCGCATGAGCGCGGTGGCCGGCGTTGCGGCGTCGCCCGCCGTCGCGATCCCGTTCCTCAAGGAGCGCCTCCTCGCGCTCGGAACGCTCGCGCTCCTCGCGCCGGTGCCGCTCTTCTTCAGTAATGCGCTCGAGCTCGCCGTGCTCCTCGTCTATCTTGGCGTGCTCGGGTATTTTCTCCTGCGCGTGCGGCGCGGCCGCATCCCGCGCCTCGGGAACCTCGCCCTGAATCTCGCCGGGCTCCTGTATCTGCCCGTCATCGTCCTCGACGCGCGTTTCGGGAGCCACACGCTCCTGAAGACCATGCTCCACCTTCTTCTCTTCACGACGCTCTTCAAGATCGCGGCGATCCGGAAGGAGCGCGACCTCTCGCTCGCGCTCGTCCTTTTGGTGCTGCTGTTCGTCGCGTCCGTCTCGACGTCGTTTCATTACGCGATTCTTCTGTACGTGATCCTCGTGGCCTTCGTCGCGTGGGCGGTGCTCGTGAAGTGGGCGCTGTGGCGGGACCTCGCCGCGGCCCCTGAGGAATGGAACCGCGACCGCGCGGTGCGCGAGCTGCCGGGCCGCGGGCCGCTCGTCACGTCGGTGCTGTCCACGGTGCTGCTCGCCGTGCCATTTTTCCTTTTCCTCCCGCGCCTCAAGGCTCCCTATGTGAGGGGAGCCGACGCGGGGCGCGAGATCACGACGGGCTTCTCGGAGAACGTGGATCCGGATCTCTTTGGCGCGCTCAAACAAAACGATCGCGTTTTCCTCCGAATCACGAGCGAGGAGCCCCTCGGCGAGGGCGCGGCGGCCGTCCTGAGGCTGAGGACGCTGGCCCTTTCGCGCTGGGAGGGTGGTGTCTGGAAAAAGCCGATGGAGCGCGGCGGCGGGGGCGTGTCCGCGGGCAGGGGCTCCCTCATTCTCCTTGCGCCGCGCGGCCGCGGGGCGGGGGGAGGCGTCGCGATGACGATCGACCTCACGCCGATCCAGACGCGCTACCTGCCGTATCCCGTCCTCGGCAACGCGCTGCGCCTCTCGGAGGGTTCGTTCCGGAATCCTGGTCTCGCGTATGTCGAAAGGGACGCGGCCCGCAACGTGCGCCTTCCGTCCGAGCCCGACCGCACGATCCAGTACACGGCCCTTTATGGGACGCGTGAGGTCCCTGACCTCGAGCCCGGCGACGCGGCCGAAGCCGCAAGGGCCGCAGGCTCGAGCACGCTGCGCGCGTTCGCGCTCGAGACGCTCTCCGGAATCGATCCCGCGACCGATCCCGAGGCCGCGGCTCGCGCGATCGAGGCGGCGCTGCAGCGCTGGACGTACGAGCTGGACCTCCAGCCGCGCGGCCCGAACGCCGTCGAGGATTTCGTCGCGAACCGCCGCAAGGGTCACTGCCAGACGTTCGCGACGGCGATGGCGCTGCTCCTCCGGGAGGTGGGCGTCCCCACGCGCTTCGTGACCGGCTTTCTCGGGGGTGAGATCGGCGCGTTCGGGGGATACGTCCTCGTGCGCGGGCAGAACGTCCACGCGTGGGTCGAGGCGTGGTGCGGGCCGTCGAAAGGCTGGATCATGTTCGATCCGACGCCTGTCAGAGGTCAGCCGAGGCTCGAGCGCGTGCCCGTCTCGCAGCGCCTCCGCCAGGTGACGGACGGACTCGAATTCGCCTACGATCGCTTCATCCTGTCGTTCGGGCAGGGCGACCAGGCCGAGATTCTCCGGAAGATCCGCGAAGCGACGGGCGGCGCGCTCGATGTCCTTCGCCGCACAGGCGCGGCACCGGTCCGGCGACGCGGCATGGCCGTCGGCCTCTGGGTCGCGGCAGGGTTTCTCGCCGTTCTCTTCTTCGTCCGGCGACGCGTGCGCGGCACACCGTGGAAAACGCGCGGCCTCGCGCCTGCCTCGGCTGCCTACCGCCGCCTCCAGAAGGCGCTCCACCGCCTCGGTGCGCCGCTCACGTCGGCGTCAGTTCCGGCCGAGACGCTTGCCGCGGCGGTCGCGCTCGGCCCCCATGCCGCGCGGCCCGCCGAGGCGATCATCCGCGCTTACGTCCGCGAGTCCTTCGGCGGCCTCGCGGCCGCGGACGGGGAAGAGGACCGGCTGCGGGGGCTGTTCAAGGAGTTTCGCGTCGCGGCCCACCGGTTGCCGGCGCAATGATTCAGATTGGGGATATCCTTTCGCGGGCGCTCAAGCTCTGCTTGGCGCACCTGGAGGTGAGGAATGAAGAAGACGACAATCGCAGTTTCTGTTCTCCTTGCGTTCTGCGTCGGCACGACGCTGCTCGCGAACCTCGACAACCAGAAGGCGTTCGTGGCGAAGTATCCCGACGCCAAGGCCTCTCTGGGCAAGTGCTCGACGTGTCACACGAAGCCTCTCCCGAAGAAGGAAGACCACGAGCTGAACCCGTACGGAAAGGACGTCCAGACGAAGGCCGTCGTCGACCCGAAGGCCGAGAAGAAGACCTACAAGTTCGAAAAGATCGAGAGTCTCGACAGCGATGGTGATGGCGTGAAGAACATCGACGAGATCAAGGCCGGCACGAACCCCGGCGACCCGAAGTCCAAGTAGGCTCATGGGTTCGGAGCCCCTCACGCGGCGTCGCTGGATCGACGTCCTGCTGGGTACCAGCTTCGCCGCGTGGATGGGGGCCGTGGTCTATCCGGTCCTCCGGTACCTCACGCCGGCCCGGGACGGCGGCGGCTCGAACAAGGCCACGCTCACCGACGCGCAGAAGCAGGAGCTTTCGGCGAAAGGCTTCCTGATCGCGCGGTGCGGCACAGACCGCGTCCTGCTTCTGAAAGACAAGGAGCAGAAGCTGAGGGCGCTTTCGGCCAAGTGCACGCATGAGGGCTGCACCGTGCAGTTCGTCCCGGCCGACGGGATCATCTGGTGCGCCTGCCACAACGGGAAGTTCTCTCTCGACGGCCGCGTGATCTCGGGTCCCCCGCCCCGGCCCCTCGCGGCGTTCACGGTGGAGGGAGACCTCAAGGGAGTCGTGAGCGTGAGCAAGCCGGGAGGCATGGCATGAGCGACGCGCGCGATTCCGCGCCGGTCCCGTCCTCCGTCGGGGCCAGGATTTTTCGGATGCTCGACGAGAGGTTCCAGCTCTCGGGACTCGTCACGTTCCTGGGACACAAGGAAGTGCCCGTCGGCTCCCACTCGCCGATCTGGTACTACCTCGGCGGCGTCTCGCTCTTCTTTTTTGCCGTTCAGATCGGGACCGGGATTCTCCTCCTGATGAACTACCAGGTTGGCGAGAACACGTCGTACGAGAGCATGAAGCATCTCGTGGGCCGCGTCCCGTTCGGCTGGCTCATCCGGTCAATTCACTGCTGGTCCGCTCATCTCATGAGCCTCGCCGTTCTGGCGCACCTCTTCAGCGTCCTGTTCCTGAAGGCCTACCGCAAGCCACGCGAGCTGACCTGGTATTCAGGCTTCGCGATGCTCGGCCTCGTCCTCGGCTTCGGGTTCTCCGGCTATCTCCTGCCCTGGAACGAGCTGAGCTATTTCGCGACGGCCGTCGGGACCGACTCCGTGAAGTCCGTCCCCCTCGTGGGCCCATGGATGCTGCGCGTGCTCCGAGGCGGTGAAGAGGTGTCGGTCCAGACGTTGTACCGGTTTTTCGCGCTCCACGTCTGCATCCTTCCGTTGATCATGGCGGGTCTCATCGGCGCACACCTGCTCTTCGTCCAGCGGCAGGGGATGGCCGAGCCGCTCGAACGCGAGCCATCGCCCGAGCCGAAGACGCGGCACCGCGGCATGCCCTTTTTCCCGAACTTCGCGATGCGGGACCTGCTCCTCTGGGTGATCTGCCTGAACATCCTCGCGCTTCTCGCGGTCGCGCTGCCGTTCGGCCCGGGCATTCCGGGAATGGAATGGGAGCTCGGGGAGAAGGCGAACCCGCTGAAGCCCGCCTATCCGGGCATCAAGCCCGAGTGGTACTTCCTCTCGGTGTACCAGATGCTTCGGGAGTTCCCCGCGCACCTCTTCGGCATGGAGGGGCCGCAGGCTTGCCTGCTTCTCGCGAGCATCCTGGGCGCGATCGCGTTCGCGATCCCGCTTCTCGACCGGAACGCCGCAAAAGGCAAGCGGAGCCCGCTCTTCACGGACCTTGGCGTCGCCGGACTTCTTTTCTTCGGCTTTCTGACCCTCAAGGCGTGGGACGTCGGGGTCCATGCGCCGCACGGGCAGGATCCGGCGGGCAACCCCGCGATGGCCGCCGTGATCGCGCGGACCGCGGCCCTGTGGATTCTCGGGATCGGGCTCGCCGTGACGGCGCTCCGACGCCTGAGGTGGGGCCACTCGGCCTTCTCGTTCACCGCCGCCGTCCTTCTGCAAGCGGCGCTGAACGGATTCGCGCATCTGAGCTGGCTCGCGAGCGGCGGAGCCGCGCTCGTCGTCCTCGCCGCCCTGCTTGCCCTCGGGCGGATTCGCGGCGGCGCTTCTGCCGCGGCGGCGCTCTTGCTCTTCGCGCTCGTCGCACCCTTCGCGGCGCGCGCGGACGAGAAGGGGGCCGCGCCCGCTCCGGCAACCGCGTCCGTGCCGGGGCACGTTGTCGAGGAAGCCTGGCCCTCGGATTTTCAGAAGCTCTTCACGGAAGTGGACAAGAAAACGGGCCCGGTCCTGAACGAGAAGGCGAAGGCCCGATTCCGGAGCCTGCCCAGCCACGCACAGGAGCTGTTCTTCGTGGCGGCGAAGGCGGGTACGCTGTCTTCCTCGGCGCACCTCGCCACGCTTCTCGCGCTGGACATCGACGACCGCAAGGTCGAGCTGATCCTCGGGGACAACTGCGTCCTCTGCCACTCGAACCCGGACTTGCCGGACGAGATCCTCTTCAAGGCCCGGGAGAAGGGCGATCCGAACGCGCACCTCGACCTGAACGAGATCGTCAGCGACGTCCATTTCCGCGGCGGGCTGATGTGCTCAGGCTGCCATGGCGGCAAACCGACCGACGCCGAAATGTCGGCGGATATCGCGAAGCGCTGGCCCGAGAGCGAGAAGCGCAAAAAAGACCGCTCGTGGATTCCGGAGTTCTGCGCCCGCTGCCACTCCTCGAGCGAATTCATGCGGGGCTATAACCCGTCGCTCCCCGTGGACCAGCTGCTCAAGTACCGGACGAGCAAGCACGGGCAGCTTCTGCTGGGAAAAAAGGACTCGAAGGCCGCCCAGTGCGTGAGCTGCCACGGCGTGCACGGGATCCGCCCGCCCGACAGCACGAACTCCCTCGTCTACCGCGAGAACATTCCCGCGACCTGCGGAAAGTGTCACGCGGACGCGGCCTATATGAAGGGCTACACGCTCGACGACGGCAAAACGCCGATCCCGACGAATCAGCTGGAGCAATACAGGAAGAGCGTGCACGGCCTCGCGCTCCTCGGGAAGCACGACTCCGGCGCTCCGGCGTGCAACGGCTGTCACGGGAACCACGCGGCGCTGCCGCCGCACACGGAGTTCGTGTCGCAGGTCTGCCGGAACTGCCACGCCGCCAACGGCAACCTCTTTGACGGCAGCCCGCACAAGAAGGCTTTCCAGGCGCACGGTTGGCCCGAGTGCGAAACCTGCCACGGGAAGCACGACATCGCCGTGCCCACGGACGAGATGCTGAAGGACGAGCCGACGGCCCTCTGCCACGACTGCCACGCGAAGTTCGGCAAGCCGAAGTGCGAAGAGGCCGCGCGCTACTTCCACAGGACGATTACGACCCTCCGCGAGTCGCACGAAGCCCTGACCAAGGACGTCGACCGGCTCGCCGAGCGCGGCCTCGACGTCGACGAGCTGCGTTTCCAGTCGAGCGCCGTGAACGACGCCCTGCGCAAGACGCGGCTCGGGATCCACACCTTCGACTGGAGCGACTTCACGCGCAACTCGGAGGAGACGTCGAAGGCGCTCGCGGGCCTCCAGGAAGCCTCCAAGGCCGTCTGGACCGAGTACCGCTTCCGGCGGAACGGTCTCATCCTGGCGAGCGGATTGATCTCGCTGTTCGCGGTCCTGCTCTACCTGAAGATCAAGCAGATCGATCGCGGGCCGCGCCCGAAGTAACGGACCGTCGCCGGCCGTCCGGTTTCCGGGACGGTCGGCGACGGTTTGGGAGAGAAAACCCCGGAAATAGGGCGTCTGAATCATTGGCAGAGGGCCGCCCGCGGCCCATCGTCCTCGGATCATGAACAGGTTCCTGAAGGACAAGGAGCATCTGTTCCGCATGGCGGCGCTCTTCGCGGCGGGCGTGGTCCTCTTCTTGATCCTGCGGGCCGTGCTCGTTCCGAAGGGGTTCGGCGTGTACGGCCACTACCGTGCCGGCGCCCTCGCGGACAACCGCGTGCGCACACCGCGCTTCGCGGGCCGGGCCACCTGCATCGAGTGCCACACGGATGAGCGGGACGCCCTCAAGGGCGGCAAGCACGCTGGAGTCGGCTGCGAGGCGTGCCACGGGGCCCTCGCGAAGCACGCCGGGGATCCTTCCGCCAGCAAGGCGGTCAAGCCCGACGCGAAGACGATCTGCTTCACCTGCCACCTCGCGAACGTCGCGAAGCCGAAGAAGTTCCCCCAGATCGATCCGAAGAACCACTTCGACGGCGGGGCGTGCAACGGCTGCCATTCTCCGCACGCCCCCG
>PLZI01000169.1:0-529 GCA_003152095.1 Acidobacteriota bacterium
CTCCGGGGCTTTTTCTTGCTCCGACCATTCACTGTAAAGGTGCAATGGGAATTGCCGGGGGCTGCGGCGCGTGGAAAACCAGGGTCGGACGGCGTCGCACCTTTCCGCAATCCCGCCTCCTCGCGTCCGTCCGGCCCACGGCCCGTTGGATTCACCGTTTCACGTCGAGTATCTCGACGCCGGGCGGATGCTGCCGGTGCTAGTGCGAAAAGCCGCCTGAAGAGCGGTCCGGAAGATCCGCGGAGGCCGCTGGAGTGGGAGGAGGTGCGCGCACATGGCGCGCGGACGATCACGACGCCTCTTGTCTGAGCGCGACAGAGAGCCCTGCAATTCCCATTGCACCCCTACGCGGGCCGACGCAACCCGCTCCCAGGACCGATCTGACCGGAAGGGGCCGTCGGCGCTGCGCCTTGAGATCTGGCCCGCGCCCTCAGAGAAGCCGGAAATGCTCCTTCACGGCATGTGAGCGGAAGGCGAGGAGCGAGAGGGCCGTCGCGAGGGCGACGCCCGCGAGAATCAGCGTCATCCG
>PLZI01000169.1:584-3691 GCA_003152095.1 Acidobacteriota bacterium
TATGGCGCCCCGTGGACCGCGATCTCGACCTTCGGCGGGTGCGCGAGGGCGCGGGCCTCGACCTCGAGAAGCGCGTCGAGCCGCTCGAGCGCCGCCGCCTCACCCGCGTGGGACATCGCGAGGTCGAGATAGATGGGGCCGTGCCTGATGCGCGGCAACACGGATGGAAACGCGCGCGGTGAAGGACGGTAGAGATCAGCGGGCCGTTCCATACGTCGAGAAGGAGTCTAGCGGGAGGTGCTCGAGCGTGGGGGGGCACGAAGAATTTCCGCCGCGACGGGGGACCAGCCGGTGTCGAGCTCCCGAGGCCATGGGCCCTTGAGGTGAGCCGGGGCGTTGCCGGAGCACAGATGCGTGAGACGCTTGCCGCGGACGTTTCGCGTGAAGACGAGGTAGACTGAACCGAGCGCGAAGGTGTAACCGCAGGCTCCCTCAGAGAGCGGCGTGACAACCTGCACCTGGACCGGCACGGACCCCTTGAAGACGCGCTGCACCGTAAACGTGACGACGCGTTTCTCTTTCTCCGGGTCGAGGCCGTTGGAGTTGACGGTGCCGACGAACGCCGCTTCCGCCTGAGCGAGCGCCTCCGCGATCGGGAGAACGCGACACGTGCAGGCACTCGCCTCGGGCGAGCTCCAAACGAGCGCGACGGCGCTCACGAATGTGAAGAGCGAGAAAGCGCGCATCAGATTCCTCCCGGTGGATCTCGGCTAGAGACCGCTGGCCCGAATTCCAGACCCCCAGCGTAGTCCCAGCCGTAGGGGCTCAGGATCAATACCTGAAAGCCGCTGTCTGTTTCGAGAAGAATCACGGCCTCGGTTGACGGGTCGTATCGCTCTGCCGCTTCGGAGATAGCCGTGAGCAGCATCGTGGCGTCCTCGTGGGCCCAGAGCCGGCTCTAACCCGTCTTCATCGGATCGACAAGACGAAGACCGGCGCGCTCGCGACGACGGAGATTTCGACGTTTTCCGGCAGGAAGGGCTGGGGCGCGGCCGCACCGTCCGACCCGCTGGTATCCGACGCGAGAAACTCCGCGTCACTGCGGAAAACTTCGCGCTCGAGGCCCCAAACTCGTGTTTTCGCTGGAATCTTTCTTCCGGTCCCGACGTTTATTAGGGATGGAGGACCGAAATCTCGTCCGGGGTCTCAAGATGGTCACGAACGCTTCTCCTCGCTTCCTTCGCCCCTCTCTGATCGCGACGGCTGCCCTCGCGGCGGCCATGACACTCACCCCGCGGGCGGCGCAGGCCCGCGGCAGTTCCGGGCACGGCGGCGGCGGTGGTCATTCCGTCGGGTCGAGCCACTCCGGTGGCGCGAGCCACTCCAGCGGCGGAAGCCGGGTCAGCAGCTTCCACGGCGGCAGCCGGCACGGCGGCGGTTCGCACGGAGGTGGCTGGCACGGAGGTGGGTATCGCCGCGGCGGTTCGGGTTACTACCCGTACGGGTGGGGCTGGGGCTGGGACCCCTTCTACTCCTCGTGGTGGTGGGGAGACCCGAGCGTCTACGTCGTGACGGGCGGTGACGGCGAGGGAGATGGAAGCGGTTCCGAGGCGGAGGAAGAGGCCCCGCCGGCACCGCGTGACGTTCCGCAGCGCGCGCCGCGTGACGACGGATGGAACGATCGCGAGCGGGTGCCCGAAGAGCGGATGGACGCCAGGCCCGAGCCCCTTCCGCGCCCCGCGAGCAACCGCGCGCGCATGAGGTTCAAGGTCACGCCCGAGGACGCCGCCGTCTACATCGACGACAAGTACCTCGGCGCGGGCGAGGACCTCACCGCGAACCCACGGGGCGTCGTCACGGATCCCGGCACGCACACGATTACCGTCGCGCGCCCCGGCTACAAGACGAAGACCGTCAATATCACCGTGCGCATCGGCGCCCCGGTGGACGTCGTCGTGGGGCTCGAGAAATAACGCCCGCCGCGGACGCGGCGGAGCAACGAAGGGGGCCCGGGAAACCGGGCCCTTCTTGTTGTCTGTGGACGGCGGCGACCTCAGAGGAACTGAGATGTCGTTTGATCGATCGTGCCGTCGCGGCCCCGCAGGGCTACTCCTCCTGGAGATCAACGGCCCTTCACGGGCCATTTGCATTTGCCGGTCACGGAGCCAAAGCTACAATCACCGTCCGCCGGGCGCGCGCTCCGATGTCATTCCCCGGAGCTCCGCATGCCGAACGCCGATGGACCGCCTGTCGCAGATCGACAGCCCCCTGCGGTCCTGGTTGTCCGAGCTCCAGCGCAGCAATTGCGGTTTCATTCGTTGCCGCCTGCATCCTCTTTGGCTTCTTCGACGAGTTTCAAGCGCTCGTCCGGCTCGCTGCGTTCATCGAGTGCGGCAAGCACTAGATCCGGATTCATCGACTGCTTAAGCGCTGCCGCCTCGGGATCATGGCGGTTGCTGACATTAGGCAAATCGCGCCTCAACTCTTCCAGCAGGTCGATGAGCTTGGCGGCCTTCTGCTCGGTCAATAGCGTCACTTTCAAGTCCAGGTGCTCCCGCTGTTCCGCGAGCTTGGCGAGCCGGTTCTGCTTGGTCAAAACCACGGTCGCGGTCAGCAACGCGCCCAGACCGACAATCCCCTGCAGCCAGGAAAACGGCGCCGGGTCGAATTCGGCCATGCCAAACTGGCGCAATACGGCGTTGGCGAGCATCCAGAGCGCGACAAAGAGCAGAATGAAGCCAAGAAAAAGCGGCTGCCCGATAAAATGACTGATGCGTTCGAGGATCCGTTGTGAGCGGCTGATCTTTTGCTCTTCACGCGTGTAGAAATCCAGAACGGCCTCGATATTCTGGCTGGTCTGGTCGCGTTCGGATTCGAATGGCGTGTCCCGGGCATCCGGAGGCGACGCCGGCGGAACGGCAACTTTGGATCTCATCAGGGCATGTTACTTGATCCGGCAGGCCCCCGAGCGNNGCCGCTGCGGCGGGCGGCGGAGAAGCGCCGATGGCAGACGCCTGGTCCGCGCCCGGCGGCAAGCTATACATTCTTCGGTGCGGAACTGGCGCAGGAGCCTGCGGCCGACGGCGCCTGCGGCGCCCGCCAGCACCGGCGGCACGCCCGTAAAAGCTGTGGCTCGGCAATTGCAGCATTTCTCCTGTTGGTGGGGG
>PLZI01000011.1 GCA_003152095.1 Acidobacteriota bacterium
AAGCGGGCCGCCTCGATCCCGTAACGCTTGAGGCGGTAGCCGAAGATGCGCTCGGTCGTCTGAAGCAGGCGCGCCGCTCTCGCCCGGTTTCCCCGCGCGATCTTCAGACTGTCGAGGAGCAGGTCCTTCTCGTAAGCTTCGACCGCCGCTCCGAGCGACTGGCGCGGGAGCGTCCCCGAGACCTCGGCGGTCTGCAGCGTCGGAGGAAGGTGGTGGGCGTGGAGAACGCCGCCGTCACACACGAGGACGGCCCGCTCGATGCAGTTCTCCAGCTCGCGAACGTTCCCCGGCCAGTGATAGCTCATGAGGACGTCGATCGCCGGCGTCGAGACACGCCTCACGTCCTTGCGATGCCGCGTCGCGTACTTCTCGACGAAGTGGTCCGCCAGGAGGGGAATGTCGGGGCGCCGGTCGCGCAGCGGCGGCATGAAAATCGTGAACACGTTGAGGCGGTAGAAGAGATCCTCGCGGAAGCTCCCCTTCGCCATCGCGGCTTCGAGGTCCCGGTTCGTCGCGGCCACGAGGCGGATGTCGACCGAAACAGGATGAGTGCCGCCGAGCCTTTCGAACTCCCGCTCCTGCAGGACGCGCAGGAGCTTCACCTGGGTCGCGGCGGACAGATCTCCCACCTCGTCCAGAAAGAGCGTCCCCTTGTCGGCGAGCTCGAAGCGCCCTTTTTTCTGGGTCCGCGCGTCCGTGAAAGCGCCCGGCTCGTAGCCGAAGAGCTCGGACTCGATCAGGCTCTCGGGAAGCGCGGCGCAGCTCACCCTCACGAACGGCTTGCCCGCACGCGGCGAGTTGTAGTGGAGAGCGTGCGCGACGAGCTCCTTGCCGGTCCCCGACTCTCCGCGGATGAGGACGGTCGCGTCGCGCGGGGCGACCTGCGCGACCTGCTCGTAAAGCTCCTTCATCGGCCCGCTGTGGCCGACGATGTTCTTCAGGTCGTAGCGGCCCTTCAACTCGCGCTTGAGCTTGAGGTTCTCGTCGAGAAGGCTCTCGTGCTCCGCCTCGATGAGCCGGCCCACGTGCATCGCCTGCCCGAGGAGCGAGGCCACGACCTTCAGGAACGACGTCGTGCGGGCGAAGTCGCGCGCCGGGTCGTACGGCAACGCGAGCCCGAGGGCACCCACCGTGCGGCCGTCGAGCGCGAGAGGGACCGAGACGAAGCTCAGTTCGTGCCGCGCCGCGGCCGAGACGGGGAGAACCTCGTGCGGCGTTCTGAGAAGCGGCTCGCGCGTCACCTGCGGAACGACGATCGCCTTCCCGCTCGCCACGACGCGGCCCGTGACTCCCTCGCCCTGGCGCAGCTTCACCGGGGGTCGCCGCCCGGCGGGAAGGCCGGCGGAAGCCTCGAGCTTCAGCTCGCCGGTCGCCTCGTCGACGAGCGCGGCTGTCACAACACTTCCGCCGTAGCTCTCACGCAGGATGGCGAGAGCGCCGTCCAGCGCCGCACGGAAACCTCGTGCCGACCCCAGCATCTGCGAGAGCTCCAAGAGGACCGGGAGCTCGCGCAGGTTCCCGTGCGGGTCGTGGCCGGAGCGCGCCATCCTTTGATCTTACAGGAATGTCGGAATCGATATTGCGGGAAACAGAAATGTCAAACCGGTGCGGGAAGGGACCGAGAGGTCTTGGGCGCCCACCTAGAACAGGTAGATCCCGTTCAGGAGGATCGTCGGCTGGTTGCCCGTGAAGGCTCCGCCCTTCTTGCTGAAGACGTCGGCGTCGGACCAGTCGACGCGCAGATCTCCCCGGAAGATCAGGTGGGACGACACCTTGTACTCGGGGGTGACGGTCACCTCCTTGAGCTTCTGGACGGTGCCCGTCCGGGCGCCGTCCGCGTCATTGAAATACTCGGCCCGGAGACAGAAGGCAAAGGCGTCGCTGATGCCGAGGCGCGCGTAGCCGGCAATTCCCGACCACGAGGCGTTTTCGCCGGGCGTCACCGCTCCCTTCTCGCTGCCGTAGACGGCGTCGAGCGTGAAGACGGTCAGGTCGGTGAGCTTCCACTGCGCCACGACGTTGAAGAGGTTTCGGGGATCGGAGTTGACGTTCGCCCGTTCCGGGCCCGTCATGAAATTTCCGGTGACCGTCACCGCCTTCGACGGCGTCCATGTGAGCTGCAGGCCGATGCTTTTCGAGCTGTTGTTGTCCCTGGCGACGTCCCAGCCGTTGCAGATCTCGAACATCCCGGCGAGCTGATCGCTGAAAGAGTACGACGCCTTCAGACCGGTGTGCGTGAACGGAATGGTGTAGCCGAAGAGAAACGAGCGGGTCGCGTTGTCGTTGTAGCCGTCATATCCGTCGATCACCTCGTACCCGAAGTGCGTGACGAATTTCCCCGCGTCGAGGCGGAGGCCGCTTCCGACCGGCGCGATCCAGCTGACGAAGGCCTGCTGGAGGTCGACATCCTGCCCCTGAAGGAGGCCATACGAGGACGAGACGCGCGGGATCGACGAACCGGCTTCGAAGTCGATGCGGAACCCGGCCTCGCCCGGCTTGCTGATCGCCTTCTGGAGGACGACCTCGGCGACGTCGACCTTGAAGCTGTTGTCGTCGAAGTCGAAGACTCGAAGCTGATTCGTCCCGGAGTCGGGGCGGTTGGCATTGTAGGAATAGCTCGCTGAAACAAAAGCGTTGACCGAGACTTCCTCGTACCAGGGTTTGGCGGCAGGCGTGGGCGCCGGCGTGGGCGCCTGTGTGGGCGTCGGCGTAGGGGCCGGCTGGCCGAGCGTCGGAGGCGCGGCGCCGAGCGCGGCCGCGACGAGCGCGAGCGCGTTGAGGCGGAAACGACACAGGGGGCGAGCCCGGCGAGGTCGGGTCATCAAAGGAACTCCTTTCACAGGGGGCTCCTCGCGAGGAGGAGCCCGGCTGCACGTCTTTCGTTTTTTTCGGACTGTCTTCTGGCTACTTCTTCGGGGCGAGCATGTGGACGGGCGTGACGGCATCCCTGTCGAGCTCTCCCGTCCTTATCCTCACGACCTTCTCGATGGGCATGACGAAGATCTTCCCGTCGCCGACCTGACCGGTCTTGCCCGCTTTGACGATCGCCGCGATAGTCACGTCGACGAACGGCTCCGAGACGCCGATGTCGAGCCGGACCTTGTCGTGGAACTCGTAGACGAGGGGATGCCCCCGGTAGCTTTCGAGGACCGTCTTTTCTCCTCCGTGGCCGGAGACCCGCGTGATCGTGAGTCCCTCGACCTCGGCCGCGAAAAGGGCGGCCTTCACGTCGTCCAGCTTCTCCGGGCGGATGATGGCGGTGATCATTTTCATGGGATCGTCGCTCCTCTCACTTTGCCGCCGGCCGGCGAAGGTTGGGTCACCAGCAGCGTGGACGTCACCTTCGCGGGCACGCTCGCGAAAACCGGGAAATTGACGGGCGACCCCTCGCCGGGGTAGGCGGGCGCCGAGACTTCGCTGAAGTCCAGACCCTGCATCTCGTGCTCCGGCTTTACGCGCATACCAAGGGTCAGGTCGATGATCTTGAAGAGCGCGAAGCTCGAGGCACCGACCCAGACGATGTTCGCGCCGATGCCAACGACNNCCGCCGCCATACGTGCCGTCCGCGAAGAGACCGAGGGCGATCAGCCCCCAGGCGCCGTTGAAGCCGTGGACGGCGATGGCACCGACCGGGTCGTCTAGTTTCAGCGTGTTCTCGATGAAGAGGGCCGCATACACGACGAGCACGCCGGCCACGGCTCCGATCAGGACGGCGGCCGGGCCCGTGACGAAGGCGCAGGGCGCGGTGATCGCGACGAGGCCCGCGAGGAGACCGTTCCCGCTCATGGAGGGGTCGGGCCGTCCGTACTTCTTCCAGGTGGTGAGGTAGGCCAGCATGGCGCCCGAAGCGGAGGCGAGCATCGTGTTCGTCGCGACGACTCCGATCCTGAGGTCCGTGCCCGAGAGCGTCGAGCCGGCATTGAAACCGAACCACCCGAAGGCCAGGATCAGGCACCCGGAGAGCGCCATTGGAAGATTGTGGCCCGGGATCGCCTGCGCCACGCCTTTTACGAATTTCCCGATTCTCGGCCCGAGCACGATGACGCCGGTCAACGCCATCACGCCGCCGGTCAGGTGGACGACGCCGGAGCCGGCAAAGTCCACGTATCCGTGGCCGAGCCCGACGTATTTGCCGAGGGTCGAAAGCCAGCCGCCTCCCCACGCCCACGCGGCGAAGATCGGATAGATGATCATCGACGCCGCGAACCCATAGATCGTGAAGGCGGAGAGCTTCCAGCGCTCGGCCATGGCGCCGGTCGGGATCGTCAGCGCCGTGTCCATGAAGACCATCTGGAAGAGGAAAATGCAGAACGCCGAGACGTCGTAGGCAGCGCCTGTCAGGAAAAAGCCCTTCCCGCCGAAGAGCCCCCAAAGGTTTCCTCCGATCGTCGGTCCGATCATTTTTGCCATCTCGGCGGGCGCGGTGACGGACGCGCCGGCGGCGGCACCCGAGCCGCCCATCTGGAGGGCAAAACCCATCGCCCAGAAGCCCATGATCCCAATGGCGTAGATCATGAGGTTGAGCATCATGGTGTGGGCGGCGTTCTTGGCCCGCGTGAAACCGGTCTCGGCCATCGCAAACCCCAACTGCATGAACATCACGAGGAAGCCCGCGATCAGGGTCCAGACGAAGTTGATCGACACACGCGTCTGGCCGAGGGCCGCTCCGATCTCTTCGAGCGTGGGCTTGCCCGCGACCTGCGCGGGCACGTTCGCGATTCCGCCCGTCTTGTCGCCGGTCGCGTCCGCGAAAAGCGCCCACGACACGAGGAGCAATCCGGCCAGCGCGAGGAAAAAAATCGGCTTCTTCTTCGTCATACAGTCACCCTCCCGTCGCGCGCCCCTCGCACGGCGCGTGCCGCCTCGCGTTTTCTTCCGCGGACGGCTCGGAAGTCGTTCCAAGAACGGGGCTAGGCGCCGCGCAGCCGGGCCACGGCAGAAGCGCCATAGGGAGACAAGAAAGTAGGATCACGCTTCTTGGGAGACATTATTGTATGAGGTTGCGGGGGCTGAGACTGACCCGGGAGCGCGGCACGCTCTAGCCGACGTCCTTCAGCGCCCGGGCCACCTCGGCCGCGTGCTGTTTCGGCGAAACCGACTCTTAGATCTTCGCGATCCTCCCTTTCGAGTCGATGAGGAACGTCTTTCTCTTCGCGATGCCGAAGGCGAGTCCACGCCATAGCGGCGGATCACCTCGCCCTTGGAATCGGCCAGGAGCGGAAACGTCAGATCATTTTTCTTCGCGAACTTCTCCTGCGCCGCGAGACGCCGGCTTGACTCACGGCGACCGTACCGCTATCGTCTCCCTCCCTGTCGCGGGGTGGAGCAGCCTGGTAGCTCGTTGGGCTCATAACCCAAAGGTCGCAAGTTCAAATCTTGCCCCCGCAACCAGTAAACACAAGGGGTTAGCTCGGACTGGGCTAACCCCTTTTTCTCTCCGCCGTCGGGGGCACGCGCTCAGCCGAGGTGGCCCATGCGCCCGTCGCGATAGTCCTCGATCGCCTGCCGGATCTCGCGTTCGGTGTTCATGACGAACGGCCCATACCCGGCCACGGGCTCGTCGATCGGCGTTCCCGAAAGTAGCAGGACGGTGGAGTCGGATCCGGCCTCGATCGAGAGCGTCTCGCCGTCGCGATCCAGGACCGCCAATTCCCCTTCGTCGACCGACTTCGAACCGTTGACGCGTCCGCCGCCGCGAAGGAAGAGCAGCGCGGTGGACTGCCCGGCCGGCACGTTGAGGTTCGCGACTTTCCCGGCCTTTAGCCTCATGTCCCACAGCTCGATCGGCGTGAACGTCCGGGCCGGACCCTTCGCTTTCTCGAACTCTCCCGCGATCACCCGGACCGTCCCGGCGCCGCCCGAGAGCGGAACGACGGGCGTCCGCCGCTCCAGGACGTCCTGATACCCGGGCGGGCTCTTCTTGAAATTCGTGGGCAGGTTCACCCAGAGCTGCACCATCTCGAGCGTGCCGCCCTTTTCCGTGAACGCGCGCCCGTGCATTTCCTCGTGCACGATGCCCGAGGCGGCGGTCATCCACTGGACGTCGCCCGGCCCGATCCGGCCTTGGTGTCCAGCCGAGTCTCGGTGTTCGATTTCACCCTGATAGGCGATCGTCACCGTCTCGAAACCCCGATGCGGGTGCTCGCCCACGCCGCGCGGAGCCTGGGCCGGCGGAAACTCCGCGGGGGCCGCGTAGTCGAGAAGAAGGAAGGGACTGAGGGATGGGGCGGAGTCGTACGAGAACATCGAACGAACGGGAAAGCCGTCACCGACCCAGTGCCGGGGCGGGGCCTGCTCGATCCCGAGGAGTCGCTTCGAACGATTCAGGGTCGTCTTCATAGGGGCAATCCTTCTCGTGGCGGTTTTTCCGGTCACGCCGCAACGGATGGCGCGGCAGTCCGGCGCCGGAGCGCCAGGTTCAGGGCGCCGCCGAGAATTCCGGCGGCGAGTGCCGCCCAGCTCACCGGCGAAGTCGAGAGGGACGTGAGGTCGAGGAGCGCGTCGAGGGAGTAATGACCGGGGCCCGTGAGCGTGAGCGCCGCTGCGGAGATGCCGTAGAGCAGCGGGATTTCGATGCCGTTCGACGCCGCGAAGAGCCCGTGTGGGGCGTGAACGCTGACCGCGGCCACGATCATGACCGAGAGCATCAAGGCCGGACCGATGGAGCCCAAGAGACCCAGCGCCATCAGGAGGCCGCTCCCAATCTCACTGATTGCGGCGGCCGAGGCGAAGAGGCGCCCCGGGCGGAACCCGAGTGATTCGAACATTCCGCTGACGCCAGCCAAGCCGGGGCCCCCGAACCATCCGAAGAGTTTCTGCGCACCGTGCGCCGCCATGAGGAGCCCCAGCACGAGCCGGAGGACGAGCAGTCCCGTGTCCATGAGTCGATCTCCTTCCTCGGGACGTCGAGGACGTCTCGCCCGAGGGAAGCGACTATATATAACATAGTGACTATAAGTCAAATAGTTACTTGTACCGATGGAGCCGGTCGACTATCCTCCGGCCAGTGAGAAGAATGCGAGAGTCCTCCGCGCCCGACCTGGCCTTGTGCGGCCGGTTTCACCGGGCGATCGAGCTGATCGGCCGCCGGTGGACGGGCGCCATCGTTTTCCTGCTGCTTCGCTCGCGCTGCCGGTTCGCGACGCTCCGCGACGCCATCCCGGCCATCACCGACCGCATGCTGAGCGAGCGACTGCAGGAGCTGGAAGAGGAAGGGATCGTGGAGCGTACGGTCGTCCCGGCGACGCCCATCCGCGTCGAATACGCGCTGACGAGGAAGGGGCGGGCCCTGGCCTCCGCGATCGACGCCATGGCCGCCTGGGCGGAGCGCTGGGTCGAGCCCGGCTCGCGAACCAAGAAGGTCGAGAGCGCTCGCCGCACCCGCCGCCGGGCGTCGTGATCCGGCGAACTCAGGTTCCGATTCGCCGGATCCTCAGGATCGGGCCGTCCGGCACACTCCCGTCCCTGAGGTCGATGCCCGCGAAGATCGCCCACGTGTGATCGCCCTTCGGATCGAGGAGGGTGTGCGTGACTTCCCACTGGCGCGGACCGGCGGCCTTCAGGTTCGTCAGGTGGTGGAGCCGCGCCTCGGCGCCCGAAACCAGCTCGCCATACTCGTCGAAGAACGGTGTTATCGCGGCCTCGAAACGCTCCGCGTCCCAGCGGTTCTCGGCCGCACTCGCAGGCTCGGCTGCCTCGGGGCCCTGGTACACGCGCTCCGCCGCCTCTTCCCAGTCCTTCTTCGCGAGCGCCCGGACGAGAAGCTGTGCCTCCGCGCGCACGCGCGCCGCGAAGACCCTGGGGTTCGAAAGGAGCTCCGTGAGCCACGAGGCTTCCGTTTGCCTCGCGGGCTGCGCGACCTGCGCCTTCTCCGCGAGGAGGAGCTCGGGATGGCGAAGGCTCTCCCACTCTTCCAGAAGGCTCGCGTCCGTCTCTCCGACGAGCGAACGGAAGAAGCCGAGCGCGTCCCAGAGCTCGTCGGTTTTCGCGGCTTCCGGGATCGTCTGATCCAGCGTCTTGTAGAGCTGTGAGAGATACCGCAGCAAGACGCCTTCGCTTCTTTCCAGGCCGTAGCTCTTCACGTAATCCGAGAAGCCGGCAAACGTCTCGAACATCTCGCGTCCAATCGACTTTGGACTCACGTCCGAGCCCGCGGCCCACGGATGCGCGGCGCGGAACGCGTTGAAGGCACCGTAGAGGAAGTCTGCGAGCGGCTTGGGATGCGTCACCTCCTCGAGGCGGGCCATGCGCTCCTCGTATGGAACACCCTCCGCCTTGAGCTCCGCGACGAGCTTGCCTTTCGCACGGTCCACCTGCCTCCTCAGAATCACGTCCGGGTCTTCGAGGATCGACTCCACGACCGTGACGGCGTCTACAGCGTATGTCGGGGACGCGGAATCGAGCTCCTCGAGCGCGGACAGCGCGAAGAGCGACAGCGCCTGGTGAAGAGAGAAATCCCACTGGAGATCCTCGGCCACGACGACGCGGTACGGCCGCTCGCCGGCGAGGCCGATGATCCCCGCCCTGTAGAGCGAGCGCACGAGAACGGCCGCCTGCTTCACGAGCCGGCGCTTGACGCCGTCGTCCTCGTGGCAGCGCGCGATGAGGTCGCGGAGGGGAGAGAAGTTCCGCGCCGCGCCCTCCCCTTCATCCCGCTGAAGGAGGGACAACACCATTCCGTGCGTCAGCCGGAAGCGGGATGTCAGGGTCTCGGGAGGCCGTGCGATCAGCTTCTGAAACGTCTCGACGGTCCAGAACACCTCACCTTTCGGCGGAGCCCTTACGGTCCGGTTTCTCTTGCCCGACACCTCGGACTTCTTTTCGGCCTGCCGCTTGTCGACGATGTGCTCGGGCGCCTGGGCGACCACACTCCCGCGATCGTCGAATCCCCGGCGGCCCGCGCGCCCCGAGATCTGCTTGAACTCGCGGACCGAAAGAAGGCCCACCTTCGACCCGTCGAACTTCGCGAGCTTCGTGAAGAGGACCGTCCTGATCGGGATGTTCACGCCGACGCCCAGCGTGTCGGTTCCGCAGATGACGTGGAGGAGTCCCTTCTGGGCGAGCTGTTCCACGAGGAGACGGTATTTGGGAAGGAGTCCGGCGTGGTGAACGCCGACTCCAAACGAAAGGAACCGCCGGAACTCCTTGCCATAGGGCGTTGCAAGGCGCCTTCCGGCGACGATCTTCCGGATCTCTTCTCGTTCCTCCCGGCTTCCGATCTTCACGCTCGTCAGCGACTGCGCGAGCTCCGCGCACTCGCGCTGCGTGAAGTTCACGACGTAAATGGGGCTCTTCTTCTGCGCCAGCAGGTCTTCGATCGTCTCGTGAAGCGGAGTCTCACGGTATTCGTAGTCGAGCGGCACCGGCCGATCCTCGGACGTGATGTGCGCGACCTCGCGACCCGTGTCGCGTTTCAATCGCTCCGCGATCGCGCGCGTGTCGCCGAGCGTCGCCGACATGAGGAGGAACTGGGTCTCCGGCAGGATGAGGAGCGGCACCTGCCAGGCGACGCCGCGTTCCTTGTCCGCGTAGTAGTGGAACTCGTCCATGACGACGTACGGTGCCGCGAGGTTCGAGCCGAGGCGGAGCGCCATGTTCGAGAGAACCTCCGCCGTGCAGCAAAGGACGCTCGCCTCTGCGTTGATGCTCGCGTCCCCGGTGAGCATTCCGACGTTCTCGGGTCCGAGCTCCGAGCAAAGAGAGAAGAACTTCTCGCTCGCGAGGGCCTTGATCGGACTCGTGTAGAACGACACGCGGCCTTCGCAAGCGGCCTTGAAGTGGAGGCCGAGGGCCACGAGCGACTTGCCGGACCCCGTGGGCGTCCCGAGAATCACGTGCTTCCCCGCCATGATCTCGAGGAGCGCCTCCTCCTGGGCCGGGTAGAGGGTGAGGCCGCCGGCGGAGACCCAGTCGAGGAAGAGACCGAGAATCTCGTCGGCGTCCGTCGTTCCACGGGGCGGGATCCGGTCCGCGAGCGGAGCGATGACCCCCATGCGGGTCATTGTTCCACGATGAAGCGGTATCGTGTCCCGTGTCCCTTACGGAGGTTTCAGATGCCTCGTCCCGTTCGCATCGGCATCCGGGGCGTCTGACGCGCTCGTCCGCGGCGCGCGTTCTCCTGTGGGCGGCGGTCCTCCTCGGGACGGCCGCCCGCGTCGCCGTCCTCGTGATCCGTCCGCTGTGGGCCGACGAGATCTTCACGCTGACGCTGGCGAAGAAGAGCGTGCCGGAGATTCTCGCGGCGCTGCGCGTCGACTCGGGCCCTCCACTTCACTATCTCCTCGCGCATGTCCTCCTCGCGCCGTTCGGCCCGGCCCCGGGCCCCGCCGACGTCCTCGTGCGCGTCCTCTCTCTCGTCGCGTCTCTCCTCCACCTGCCGCTTCTCGTCGTCGTGGCGCGGCGCCTCGGCCGGCCGGCGCTCGGCCTGCCCGCGGCCGCCCTCTTTGCGATCTTCCCGCTCGCCGTGGCGTACGCCGCGGAAGGACGCGCCTACGCGCTCGCGTCGCTCCTCGCGCTCGTCGCCTTCGAGCGGGCGCTTACTCTCAGGGAACGGCCGCACGCCGCCGTCGCCGCAGGGCTGACGCTCGCAGCGGCCGGAGCGGTTCTGACTCACTACCTCGCGGTGTTTCCGATCGCGGCTCTCGCGATTCTCGCGTGGGGCGCGCGGCCCGCGAGCCGCCGCGCGCTCATCATCTCGGGATTCGCCGCGGCCGTGCTCACGGCGCCCTGGGCACCGACCGCGCTTCACCAGCCGCGGGCGGCGATGGCGTGGCTGAAAGGCCCTGAATTCGGATCGGCGCCCGCGAACGTCCTCGTGAACCTCGCCTTCGGCGCCGACCCGCAGGACTACGCCGAGGGCATCACGACGGCGCTGCGCATCGGTGCGGCCGCGCTGCTCGCGTTCGTCGTCGCCTACGCGTTCCTCCGAGGGCCGCGCCTCCTTGGGGTCTTCGTCGTGACCGCGGGAGGGCTCCTCCTCGCGGGCCAAGTCGTCACGGGCGCGCTCCTCCTTCCTCTCGGAAGGACGGCGGTCGTCTTCCTTCCCTTCGTCGCGCTTCTCTTCGCGGCGGCTCCTCCCTTCTTCGCGCTCGCGGCGGGAGCCGTCGCGGCCGCCGCGCTCGCGCACCGGATTCCGCACGACGCAGAGGCTTCGGTCGGCGAGCTCCTCACGCGCTTTGTCGCACCGCACGTGAGGGAAGGACGAACCGTGTGTGCCGCCGGTTACCTCGGGCCCGAGCTCTCGTACCGGCTCGCGCGCGCGGGCGCCCCCGCCCACGTGGTGTTCTTTCCGGCCGCCGTCGCGGCGCACCCCGGTTGGTACCGCGAAGAGGAGATCCCGCGCGAGGCGCTTTCGGGCGAGGCCGAGGCGCTCCTCGCGTCTCCCGACCGTCCCACGCTCTACGTGCTTCCGCGCGGGTTTCGCGCGAGTCGCGCGCTCGCGTCCCGCCTCGCGCCCCTCCAGCCGCGGCGGCTCCTCGGGAATCCGCTCCTCGATGTCGTGGAGATCCCAGATTCCGCGGCGCGCTAATGGACCGTTTGACGCGGCCCATCCGACGTGAGACCCTATTCTCCGGCTGACGGGCGCGTTCACGCGTCCCGGCCCCGAACCCAACAGGACCCGGATTCGACGCCATGTCAGGAGTCGACCGCCCGCGTCCGTGCGATGGCCCCGCCGGCGATCCATCGCTCCCGCCCCGCCGGAGATTCCACGGGACGGACGTGCGTGCGCACGGGGCCGCCCCGGAAAGCGATTTTCTCTCTCATGCCTTTCTCCTCGTTCCATCTGCACCCCGACCTCCTCCGCGGCGTCAAGGAAATGGGCTTCACGAAGCCCACGCCCATTCAGAACGACTCCATTCCGCCCGCGATGGAAGGCCGTGACGTCCTCGCCTGCGCGATGACGGGCAGCGGTAAGACCGCCGCGTTCGTGCTCCCCATCCTTCACCGTCTCATCGCGAAGCCGCGCGGCACGACGCGCGCGCTCGTCCTCACGCCGACGCGCGAGCTGGCGGCGCAGATCGACGAGCACCTCAAGGCGCTCGCGATCCACACGCCTCTTTCCGGCGCGGCCGTTTTCGGCGGCGTCGGAATGAGCCCGCAGGAGCACGCGTTCCGGAGCGGCGTCGACGTGATCGTCGCGACGCCCGGCCGCCTCCTCGACCACTTCCGCTTCGGCTACGCGAAGCTCTCGGGCCTCGAGATCCTCGTCCTCGACGAGGCGGACCGGATGCTGGACATGGGCTTCTTGCCCGATATCCGCCGCGTCCTCAGGCACCTTCCGCAGAACCGCCAGACGCTCTTCTTCGCGGCCACGATGCCGCCGCCGATCGCGCAGCTCACGAAGGAGTTGCTGAAGAATCCCGTCACGGTGAACGTGGAGCGGCAGGCGCTCCCCGCCGTGGGCATCACGCAGGCGGTCTACCCCGTCCCGCAGGACCTCAAGTTCGCGCTGCTTCTTTCGCTCCTCAAACGCGGCGATTTCAAGAGCGTCCTCACGTTCACGCGCACGAAGCACCGCGCGAACCGCCTCGCGGACCAGCTGACGCGCAACGGCGTGCCGTGCGAGCGCATTCACGGCAACCGCAGCCAGGCGCAGCGCACGCAGGCACTCGCCGCGTTCAAGGACGGAAAGTTCAAGGTCCTCGTCGCGACGGACGTCGCGGCACGCGGCATCGACGTCGAAGCCCTCTCGCACGTCGTGAACTTCGACGTCCCGCACGTCCCCGAGGACTACATCCATCGCGTGGGCCGCACGGCGCGCGCCGAGCTGACCGGCGACGCCTTCACGTTCGTCGCACCCGACGAAGAGTCGGATCTCCGCCAGATCGAGCGTGCGATCAGCAAGCGCCTGCCGCGCATCACGGTGCCGGAGTTCGACTACACCAGGCGCCCGACCGAGCGCTTCGAGGTGCCAATCCAGGAGCGCATCGCCGCGATTCGCGCGCGCAAGGCCGAAGAGCGGACGCGCGCCCGGGAGAAGGCCGAGCGCCGCGGCCAACACGAGATGGCGATGGCGTCGCGCCAGCGCGGTGGCCTTCCCGTGCGGCCGAGCGCCCCGCCCGGGCCGACCGCCCCGCGCGGAACGGTAGGATCCCGCCATGTCGCGCCCTCTCGACCTCAGCCACGCGGTGGAAGCCGGGATGGTCACGTACAAGGGCCTTCCCGGCCCGGTCATCACCGATCACCTCAGTCGTAAGGCGTCCCGGGCGCATTGATCGCCTCCGTAAGTCCTTCCGGATCAGCGCTGAACCCACACCCGCCCCAATCCGTATCATTGGATGGACTGGTTCACCTGTTTCCGCCCCAAGGAGGTTCTTTCATGGGCCTACTCGACAATCTCAAACAGCAGATCGGCTCGCAGTTCATCGAGATCATCCAGTGGCTCGATGACACGAACGATTCGCTCGTTTACCGCTTCCCCGTCTACAACCAGGAAATCAAGATGAACGCGCAGCTCACGGTTCGCGAGAACCAGGTGGCGCTGCTCATCAACGAGGGGAAAGCGGCCGACCTTTACTCTCCAGGGCGCACCCAGCTCACCACGCAGAACATGCCGATTCTCACGACGCTGCGCGGGTGGAAGTACGGGTTTCAGTCGCCGTTCAAGGCGGAGGTCTACTTCTTCAACACGCGCCTCTTCACGGACCTGAAGTGGGGCACGACGAACCCCGTCATGATGCGCGACGCGGAGTTCGGGATGATCCGCCTGCGCGCATTCGGCACGTACGCGATGAAGATCGCCGACGCGAAGGCGTTCTTCGCGGCGATCGTCGGAACGGCAGGCCTCACGACGACCGACGAGATCACCGGGCAGCTTCGCTCGACGATCCTCTCGCGCCTTTCGGATGCGATCGCGGAGTCGAAGATCGCCGCACTCGACATCGCCTCGAAATACGACGAGCTGTCGAATCACGGCAAGCAGCTCCTCGCGCCGGAGTTCGCCGGCTACGGCCTCGAGCTTTCGAGGTTCTTCATCGAGAACGTCTCGCTGCCCGAGGAGGTCGAGGCCGCGATCGATCAGCGCACGAAGCTCGGAGTCCTCGGAGACAAGATGGGCCAGTACACGCAGCTGCAGGCCGCCGACGCGATGAAGGTCGCGGCAGCGAACCCCGGCGGCGCCGCAGGGGCCGGCGTCGGGATCGGTGCGGGGATCGCGATGGGCGGAATGATGGGCAACGCGATGGCCACCAGCATGGTGGGCGCAGGCGGTGCCCCCGCCATGGCGCCGCCACCACCCGCCGTGCCCGGCTTCGCCGCGCCGAAGTGGTCGCTGACCGTGGACGGCAAGACGTACGGCCCGTACACGGACGACGCGCTGAAGGGCATGATGACCGGGGGCCAGGTGGCGCCGGGCACGCTCGCCTGGAAGCCGGGTGCGGCTGGGTGGGCACCGCTCTCGACGTTCGAGGAGTTCGCGGGCTCCTCCGCACCGGCGCCGCCGACACCGCCTCCTCCGCCGCCGCCCGGGCGCTGACCCGAAGTCCATGGCCGATGCGAGCGCGGTACCGGCCGCTCCGGCGAAGGTCCGCAAGTTTCCATGCGCCGCCTGCGGGGCGGACGTCGTCTGGAATCCCGGCGCCGCCTCACTGAAATGCCCGTACTGCGGGGCCGAGCGCAAGCTTCCGGTGACCTTCGCCGAGGTGCGCGAGCATCCGATCGAGGAAGCGCTCGCCGGCGCGCGCGACCTCGGTTGGGGCATGGAGCGAAAGGCCGTCTCCTGCCAGGGCTGCGGCGCGACGACGACGTTCGAGTCCGGAGTTGCCGCGTCGCGCTGCGCGTTCTGCGGCGCGCCGGCCGTGGTCGAGGCGCCGGCGAACGAAAGGATGGTGCGGCCCGAAGGGCTTCTCCCATTCCGCGTGGATCGCGACGCCGCCGCCGGAAAATTCCGGCAGTGGCTCTCGGGCTTGTGGTTCCGGCCGAACGATCTTTCGGCGAAGTCTTCGCTCTCGGAGCTTGCCGGCGTGTACGTGCCGTTCTGGACGTTCGACGCTGCGACGCATTCCGCGTGGACGGCCGAGGCCGGTTACGACACCCAGGTGCCGGTTCAGGTCGAGGAGAACGGCCAGTGGGTGACGCGGCAGGAGACGCGCACCCGCTGGGAGAGCGCCGAGGGCGTCCACGAGCACGCGTTCGACGACGTGCCGGTTCCGGCTTCGAAGGGCCTGCCGCCCGACCTCTCAGGCGCGATCGAGCCCTTCCCCACACACGAGCTGATTCCCTACGAGCCGTCGTATCTCTCGGGCTTTCTCGCCGAGGAGTACGCGCTCGGCGCAAAGGAGGCGCTCTTACGGGCGAAGGAGCGCATGAGCCAGGAGATCTACGCGGCGTGCGGCCGCGAGGTGCCCGGCAACCGCTGCCGGAACCTGAACGTGCGGACCGCCTGGTCGGCCCTGACATACAAGAACGCGCTCTTGCCCGTCTGGATCGCGGCGTACCAGTATGCGGGAACGCCGTACCGCTTCCTCGTCAACGGCGTCACGGGACAGGTCGGAGGCAAGGCGCCATGGTCGATCGCGAAGATCGGATGCGCCGTGATCGCCGTCCTTCTCCTGCTGCTCCTGATCGCCGCGCTGAGGGGGCGCTAGGGAAGGACGGGAAGACGAGGAGCACGATCCTACCGCTTCGTGAACGTGACGATCGCTGCACCGTCCGTCGGCGCGAGTCCGAGCGTGATCCCCGCGCTCATGAGGTTCGCGCCGGTCTCCGTCGGGAGGGCCTGCGGCGCGCGCACGGCGGAGAGGTTCGTGCTCACGGACAGGTCGTAGATCACCGACGCGTTGAGCCCGACCGGGACGATGCGCGTCGCCGCCGCGCCGGTCGTCGCGGTCGACGGGGCCCAGACGACGATCGTGCCCGCGCCCGTCTTTGCGTCGTGGCTCTCGACGGCGGCGACCGGACCCGCGCCCGGCTGTCCCGTCAGGTGGTAGACCGCGCCGTCGCGGTTGATCGCGCGCGTCTCCTTGAACAGCGCGAGGGCCGCGCGGGCCGCCGCCTCCGTCTCGGGCGACCAGTTCGTGAGCTGGCCCATGAGGAGGAGCGGGCCGCCCTGGAGCGCCGAGAGAAAGCGGTACGTGTCCGGCGTCCCGTCGTCGCCGACGTACTTGTCGAGGTACCGCGGCGGCACGAGATACGTCCCCCCGTAAATCGCGCGCTGGTTCCCGTACGCGTCGTCCCGGTCGCTCGTGGCCGACGTGTCGTGGCGCGCGACCATCCCGAAGTCGAAGAGGCTCCCGCCGTCCCAGCAGTTTTCGAGGACGAGCTTCGGATGCCGCCGCCGGATCTCGTCGAGGACGGCGTAGTAGCCCGTCGTCGACGACCATGCGCCGTCGCCGGCCTGGTGCGAATGCCCGATCTCGTCGCACGCCGTGATGACCGTGAAGTCGTGCACAAGCCAGTCGAGCGACCCTTCCGCGACGAGCCGGTCCACCTGCGCGAGGATCCACGCGCGGACGTCCGGATCCGCGAGGCAGAGGGCGACGCCTCCCATGTCGGTCGTGACCGGCTGGCCGTCGACGCGCGCGACCCACTCCGGATGCTCCTGCACGACCTGCGAGGCGGGGTCCGCGGCGCCGAGGGCGACCCAGAGTCCGAACCGCATCCCCTGGCCGTGCGCGCGCGCCGCGAGCGCCGCCAGGCCGCCGGGAAAGCGCTGCGGGTCCGCCAACCAGTCGCCGAGACGTGAAAACCAGCCCGCGTCGAGGGTGAAGGTCTCGACGCCGAGCGCCGCGGCGCGGTCGATGAGGACCTCCACGGTCGGCTGGTCGATGTCGAGGCTGTAGCCCCACGTGTCGAAGCCGGCCCACGGAAAGTCCGGCGCCGGCAGCGGCGGGGCGATCCGGCGGTTGACGAAGGCCCGCGTCGCCGCGCCCGCCGCGTCGAGGTCGCCCGAGAAGACGCCGAGGAACGCCGTGGGGGACGCGAAGGTCTCGGACGGCTGGAGCACGTGCGCGAACGTGGCGGGCGCAAACCCGACGCCGAGCCGCATGGTCCCGTCGTCGGCAGCCGCCGCCGCGAGAAGCCCCGGCCCGCTCCATTCCCAGCCCGCGAAGACGCCCGCGCCCCACGTCGACGAGCGGAGCGCGAGCCAGGCCGCCTGGTTGCCGCCGGGGCCTGTGCGCGCGAGAACCGAGCCGCCCGGAGCGAGCGTCGCCTGCGACGTCTGGAAGGACGTCGCGGGCTGGCCCCAGTTGAAGTTGTTCACGGTCAGCGACGAGAGCGCGCCGCCCGCGGCCGTCAGGCTGGCGTCGAGGCCGTCGACCGCTTCGAGGAGGACGCGGTGCGCGCCCGTGTTCGTCACGGCGACCAACGAGCGGAAGACTGGAGACTCGGGGTGACAGACGAGAGACCACGTGACGGAGACCGGCGCCTCGCGCGAGGCGACGACGAGGTCGAAACGGACCGTCCCGTCGGGCGCGGGCTTCGTCGTCGCTCCCACGAGGTCCCACGTCGAGCCTTCCGTGAGCGTGACCGCGTCGGACGCGGACGGATCGGCGTCCGCGGGCGCGTCGGGCGATGGCGCGCGCAGGACGATCCGGAAGCCGAGCCCGCCCGCAGTGGACGCCCAGTCCAGACCCCGGGACCGGTCCCGCAGATCCATCGTGATGACGCGGCCGTCGTCCGCGTACCGCAGGCCCGTCGAGATGAGGGTGTTGCCGACGCTCCACGTGCGGTCATCGGCACCAAGCGTTCCGGAACTGGCGGCGGGCGCACGGCCGGCGGTGAGTGCCGCCAGTGCCGCGGCGGCCGCGAGGGCGATCCTCCCCGGAAAAGTCCTCGGCCGGGCGGTCATGCGGCTTCCACCTTCGCGCCGCCCCCGGGGCGGCGCGTCGTCCCATCAGACGAGGGGTCGCGGGAGCAGGATTACGCAAGGCACGGAGATGAACCAAATGTGGAGGCGAAATTTGTGTGATAAACCGCACAAACGCCGGACAAGACGCCGATTGAGCGGGAGTGACGAAGGAGGGGGAACCAGCTCTGGTTTCCCCCAGAAAACTAGCGCCCGGGGGCCATGACGTCGAGGCTCGGGGCCTCGCCGATCTCCTTCAGGAGGTTTGTCGCGCCGTCCACCTCGGACATCGTCCAGAGCATGTACCGGCTGTCCACGTGGATCGAACGTGTCCGCACGGCGTCGTAGAGATAGTCGGACGCGACCGTGTCGAACGTGCCGTCGAAGAGAAGGCCGCACAGCTCGCCCTTCGCATTGAGCGTGGCCGAGCCTGAATTTCCGCCCGTCGTGTCCACGGTCGAGAGGAAGTTCACCGGCACGTTTCCGAGCCTTGGATCGGCATATGGTGTTTTCTTCCCGGCTTTCATCGCCGCGATCGCGTCGAGCTGCTTTTTCGGAGCGTTGAACTCCCCCTTGCCCGTCGCCTTCTCGGCCACGCCCGCGAGCGTCGTCTGCGGGGAGTAGATGAGCCCGTCCCGGGCGGGGACACCGAGGATGCGGCCGTACGTGACGCGCAGCGTGCCGTTCGCGTCCGGAGCCGTGAGGCCTCCGCTCTTCTCGAGAATGGCCTGTGCGTAGCGCGCACCGAGCCTTTCGTAGGCACCGTCGCGGGTCTTCGTCCTCTCGCGGTTCGCCTGCCATAAGGGGTCGAGGGCGACGGCGAGCGCGATCATCGGGTCCTTCGTCGCGAGAATCTCGGCCGTGGACTTGTCGAGGAGGGCGAGACGCTCCGCCTTGTCGCTGAGCTTCGTGCCCGCGAAGAGCCGGTCGAGGAGCGCGTCGATTTTCCTGCCGGCGTCGGTCTCGGACATGCCGGAGGTGAGGCCGGTTTCCCTGTCGAGGGGCTCGATCCGCTGACCCGCGGGAAGCTGTGACGCCTCGCCGAGGATGTACCTGAGGAGGGCGCGGTCCGCGAGCGGGTCGTACGATCGCTGCAGGCGATCCTGCGCCTCGCGAATGCGGCTCCAGTTGCGCTCCTGGTATTCGGCCTCGCGGTCGAGGTCCTTCTTCGGGCGCTCGAGCGACAGCTCGTAAAGCGTGTGCGCGGCGGGCAGGAGCGAGCTGCCGTTCCCGAGGAGGTCCATGAGCGTCGCGTCTCGGTCACGCGTCTTCGCCTTCTCGGCCTGCACGGCGTCGAGCGCGGGCAGGACGTCGCCGTACGTCTTCTGGCGCCTCGGATCCGCGGCGATCCACGCGGCGAGGTTCTTCTCCATACTTTCCTTCATGGCGAGGAGATTGCCCCTCTTGAAGCCCTCCACGACACCCTTGCGGTTCGTCAGCGTGTTGCTCAGGCCGCGCTTCCTCGTCGCGACGCGGATTTCCGTCTCCTTGCTCGTCTTCCCGACCTCGTCGAGAAGGGCGATGAGCTCGGTGTTCCGGCGCACGGTGCGCGGGAACGCCCACTCGGCGAGCTCCACCGTCTGCGCGTACGTGGCGAAGCGCTGCGTGCGCCCCGGATACCCGGCCACGAAGACGAGATCGCCCGGGCCGGCGCCCTCGGGCGCGACCTTGAGCCAGTGCTTCGGCTTGAAGGGGACGTTCTCCTTCGCGAACGGCACGGACTTGCCCGCGGGGGAGACATATGCGCGGTAGAACGACCAGTCGCCCGTGTGGCGCGGCCACTGCCAGTTGTCCGTTTCGCCGCCGAAGTTGCCGATACCCTCCGCGGGCGCATAGACGAGCCGCACGTCCTGGATCTCCATCTGCGCGAGCTCGAAGTACTTCAGGCCGTCGAAGAACGACGCCACGCGGCAGCGCAGGCCGTCCTTCTCGCAGGCGGCCGTGCGCTCCTTGAGGCGCCTCTCGATGACGTCGTGCCGCGCGCGGTCGGAGAGCTTCGCGTCGATCTTCCCGATGATCTCGTCCGTGACTTCCTTGACCGAACTTGTGACGTACACGCGCGAGCCGGGCCCGGCGGTCAGCTCCTGATCGCGCGCGGAGGCGAGAAAGCCGTCCTCCATGAGGTTCTTCTGCGGGGTGGAGTTGAACTGGAGAGCACCCTGCACGCAGTGGTGGTTCGTGACGATGAGCCCGTCCGGCGACACGAACGAGGCGCTACAGCCGCCGAGGGACACGATGGCTCCCATGGGCTGGCCCGTGAGATCGGCGAAGGCCTGCGGGTCGCCGCGGAAGCCCATCGCCTTCAGGCGTTCGGCGAGCTGCGGAATCTGCTGCGGCATCCACATGCCTTCGTCCGCACGGGCGGCGGCGGGCAGAAGAGCGAGGCTGAGGACGAGGCTGAGACGGGTTTTCAAGAGTTCCTCCTCGAGAAGATGGACACCCGGGCGTTCCTAGGGAACGCGGGTAGACAAACGCGTAATTATGCTCCGGCCCAGCGATTTCCGGGCGTCCGTATCATCGAGGGCGTGCTCCTCGCCGCGCTCGCTCTTGCGGCTCTCGCCCTCCTCCTGGGCTGGGTGCGGCCCGCCGAGGTGCCGGGCCTTCTCGACGTCCACGTGCTCTCGCTCTTCTTCGTCCTGATCGTGGCCGTGGAGTGCGCCAAGAAGTCCCGGCTCTTCGCCTTCGCCGTTCGGGCGGTCCTCGCCCGAGTGCATTCGGCGCGCGCCCTGGCGGCGGCGGCCGTTCTCCTGACGGGCGCGACGGCGGCCCTCGTGACGAACGACGTGGCGCTCCTCCTCGTCGTCCCGTTCACGCTCGCCTTCGAGGCGGCGGCGCCCGGCTTCGAGACGGCGGGCCTCGTCGTGCTCGAGATCGCGTCGGCGAACCTCCTCGGGAGCCTCACGCCCACTGGAAACCCTCAGAACCTCTTCCTCTTCGTGCGCGGGGGCTTCACGCCGGGCTCCTTCTTCGGCGCGCAGGCTCCGTGGGTGCTCGGGATGGCGGCGGCCACGCTGCTGCTCGTGCCCCTCGTGGTGCGCGAGCGGCCGCTGCCCGCGCCCACGCTCCATGCGATCCGCGTCGAGCCGCTCGCGGCGGCCGCGGCGCTCGCTCTCATCGCCCTCGAGCTCCTCGCGATCTTCCGCGCCGTCCCGCCGACGGTGCCCGGCGCGGCCGCGCTTCTCGCCCTTGCCGTCCTCGGCCGCGACGCGCCGCGCGCCGACTTCTCGCTCGTGGCCGTCTTCGCCGCTCTTTTCGTGGGCGTCGAAGGGCTCCGGCGCTCAGCCCTGTTTCACGTGCTCGACCCCATGCGCCTCTTCGGCGCGTCGCCCGCGGGGTTCGTGCTGTCCGGCGCGCTCCTCTCGCAGGCGGTTTCGAACGTCCCGGCGGCGCTGCTCCTCGCGCCGGCCGCGGCCGCCGCGCCGGCGGGCGCGTTCACGGCCCTTCTTTACGGAGTCAACGCGGGCGGCTGCGGCACGCCGATCGCCTCCCTCGCGAACCTCATCGGCGCGCGCCTTTACCTGGCGGGCCATTCGTCGCGCCGCCGCTTCTGGAGAACCTTTGCCGCGGTGTCGGCCGCCCTGCTTTTCACGTCGCTCGCCCTGTCCCTCGCCCTCGTCAAGTATTCTGGGAGCTTCAGATGAGCCTCCCGAGATCCCTCACGGCCGCCCTCTACGACCTCCTGACACGCGCGTTCACCGAGGATGGCGAGGACATCACGTCGCTCGCGGTCTTCGGACCGGCCGCCCGGGTGGCCGCGAAAATGGTCTGCCGCGAACGCGCCGTCGTTTCGGGCGCCGCGTTCCTGCCCCGTCTCTTCGCTTTCCTCTCCCCCCCCGCCCGCGTCACGGTGCGCATCCAAGACGGCGACCTCGTCGAGAGGGGAACGGTCCTCGCCGAGATCGAGGGCCCGGCCATCACCGTGCTGGCCGCCGAGCGCACGGCCCTCAACCTCGTGCAGCGGCTCACGGGCATCGCGACGATGACGCGCGCCTACGTGGACGCGCTCGAGGGCACGAAGGCCGTCCTCCTCGACACGAGGAAGACGACGCCTTCCCTGCGCGCCTTCGAGCGGTATGCCGTGCGCTGCGGCGGGGGAACGAACCACCGCCCGGGCCTTTCGGGCGCCTTTCTCGTGAAGGACAACCACGCGGACGGGGCCGGCAGCACGTGGGAAGCGACGCGGCGCGCTGCGGACTTTCGCGCGTTGAACCGCCGCCTGCGCGGCCTCCTCCTCGAGGCCGAGGCGCGCACGCTCGACGAGGTGCATCAGGCGCTCGACGCGGGCGCCGAGCGCGTGCTCCTCGACAACATGACGCCGGCCGCGATGCGGAAGGCCGTCGAGGACGTCCATCTCTTCAACGAGGCGACGGGTCACGACGTCACGACCGAAGCCTCGGGCCGTCTGACGCCCGAGACGGCTCGCGCCGCCGCGGAGGCCGGAGTCGACTTCGTCTCGGCCGGGGCGCTGACGCACTCGGCGCGCGCCATCGACATCGCACTGGATATCGTCGCGAGCCGTCCCCAGCCGCGGCTCAAGACGAGTCCCGCGCGCAAGCCCCTCACGCGCCTTCTCAGAATTCCGAAAACCAAGATTCCGAATCCGAAAAGCAGAACGTGAAAGCCTTCCCCTCGCGCTTCCACACGCCCGTGCTCGTGCTCGGCACGGGAATCGCGGGCCTGACCACCGCGCTCACGCTCGCGCGTCGCGGCGCGAGAGTCGTCGTCCTCACGAAGGCGAAGCAGCCCGACGACTGCAACACGGCGTGGGCGCAGGGCGGCATCATCTATTTCGGCAAGAAAGACTCGCCGCGCTCCCTCGTGAAGGACATCCTCAGGGCCGGAGCGGGCCTGTGCCAGCCGGAGGCCGTCGAGTACCTCGCCCGGCGTGGTCCTGAGGTCGTGAAGGACATCCTCCTCGACACGGTCGGCGTGGCCTTCTCGCGCACGACGCGCGGCGAGCTGGATTTTACGCGCGAGGGCGCGCACTCGGTCGCGCGTATCGTCCACTCGGCCGACGCAACCGGGCGGGCGATCGAAACGGCCCTCCTGGCCAGCCTCGCATCCGAGAAGCACGTCACGCTGTTCACGGAAGCGACCGCGATCGACCTCATCACGGCCCGCCATCACTCGAGGGACGTCGCCCAGCGGTACGCCCTGCAGGACCCTTGCCTCGGGGCGTACGTCCTCGATGGAGACGGAAAGGTCCACACGGTCCTCGCGGACTTCACGGTCCTTGCGACCGGCGGGGTCGGGCGCCTCTTCCTCCACACGACGAACACGCGCCACGCGATCGGCGGCGGTCTCGCGATGGCCGAGCGCGCCGGCGCCGCCACGATGAACCTCGAGTACGTGCAGTTCCACCCCACGACGTTGTATCAGCCCGACGCCGAGGGCTTCCTCATCTCCGAGGCCTTGCGCGGGGAGGGGGCCGTGCTCGTGAACCGCGCCGGCGAGCCGTTCATGCGGCGCTACGCTCCGGGGCTGAAGGACCTCGCTCCGCGCGACATCGTGACCCGCGCGATCGTCGAGGAGATGACGTCGCGGGGCGAACCCTGCGTCTACCTCGATCTCGCGCACCACTACCGGGTCCACGAGGGGCAGAGCATCAAGGAGCGCTTTCCGACGATCGCGGCCACGTGCCAGACGTTCGGCATCGACATCGCGACCGAACCCATCCCGGTCGTGCCCGCGGCGCACTACCACTGCGGCGGCGTCCTCGTGGATCTCGAAGGGCGGACGACGGCCCGGCGCCTGTACGCCGTGGGCGAGGTGTCCTGCACGGGCGTGCACGGAGCGAACCGCCTTGCGTCGACCTCACTTCTCGAGGGGCTCGTCTGGGGCGAGGCGGCGGGCCAGTCCATCGCGCGAGGACTGAAGAGAGAGGGCGGGAATCCGGCGAACGTCTTGCGCGCGATCCCCGACTGGACATCGCCCGGCGACGCGCAGAACGACGACCCCGCGCTCTTTCAGCAGGACTGGGCGACGATCCGCAACACGATGTGGAACTACGTCGGCATCGTGCGCACGACGGCGCGGCTCGCGCGCGCCGTCGCCGACCTGCGCGATCTCGAGAAGCGCATCCTGCGCTTCTATCAGGTCACGCGGATCTCGAAGGAGATCGTCGACCTCTTCCACGGCGTGCGCACAGCGCACCTCATCGCGACCGCCGCCTTCAAGAACCCCGAGTCGCGCGGCTGCCACTACCGGAAAAGCTGAGGCCCGAAGGACCTTTTGCGAATGCCCCGGCGCGCTCGTTTAGAGGCCGCGCTTCACTCCGGCACGACGATGCGGACGCGGCCCGCGGCGGGGCCCATCGCGAACGGGGTGGTCGTGACGGCGTCGCCGTCGACCTGCACGTCCAGCTCGTAGCCCGCGAGGGATCGAGCGGAAAAGCTTCGCACGGCGCGGCGCGAGCAGCCCTCGAGCGCAAGGTGAGCGGCCTTTCCGCGCGAGAGGCGTCCGTACCAGCGCATGAGCGTTAGGCGTGACGTGGACGCGAAGAGGACGAGGTCGAGGAGATCGTCCGCCGGATCGGCGAACGGCGACATGATCGGATCGCCTCCATATCTGCGTGTGTTCGCGGCGAGAACGAACGTCGCCCGCGCCACAAAAGGCGCGCCCTCCGAATCGAATCCCGTCACCTCGATCGGCGGGAACTCGTACTTCAGCCACTCGAGGGTCGCGGTCCAGCTGTAGCCGGTGCGTCCGAAGGCGCGCTTGAGCCATGGGACGATGTTCTTCATCACGCGCGCGTCAAACCCCACGCCCGCGCCGATGAGGCACGTCCGTCCCGCGGCGTGCCAGACCGTGATCGGCCGCGTGCGCCGCGACGGCAGCGTGTGCTCCGCCTCGGCGAGCGTGCGGCCGACGCCGTACTCGCGTGCGACGACGTTCGCCGTTCCCGTCGGGAGGATCGCGATCGGCACGTCCGTACCGAGCAGGGCCTCGGCCACCTCGCCCACGGTCCCGTCTCCGCCCGCGACCGCGACGAGGTGGAGCGCTTCCCCGAGGCGCGCGGCGACGAGCTCGGTCGCGTGGCGCGGCCGCTCGGTCGGGAGGGCGAGAAGCTCGAGCTTCCCGGCCGCCGCGCGCTCCACGATGCCCGGCACGTCGATGCGCCGCGCGCCGCCTGCCATCGGGTTGTAGACGAGGAGGCCTCGCCGCGCGGCGACCTCGGCGCTCTCAGCCAAAGAGCGTGTCCGGGCCCACTGCCGGCTTCAATCCGAGATGGCGATACGCGAGCGCGGAGGCGACGCGCCCCTTCGGCGTCCGCTGCAGGAAGCCGGACTGAAGAAGGAATGGCTCGTACAGGTCTTCGAGCGTGCCCTTGTCTTCGCCGAGCGAGTGCGCGAGCGCCGAGAGGCCGACGGGCCCGCCGGAAAACCGCTCGATGACGATGGTGAGGATGCGGCGGTCGGTCTCGTCGAGGCCGTGCTGGTCCACCTCGAGCTTGTCGAGCGCGACCTCGGCCGCGCGCTCGGTGATGGCGCTTTCCCCCGCGACTTCGGCGTAGTCACGCACGCGGCGCAGGAGGCGGTTCGCGATGCGCGGCGTGCCGCGACTACGCCGCGCGATCTCGCGCGCACCCGCCAGCTCAACGGGGCAGCCGAGGATCGTGGACGAGCGTGCCACGATCGTCGCGAGCGCCGCGGCGTCGTAGAAGTCGAGGCGGTGCATGATGCCGAAGCGTGCCGTGAAGGGCTGCGAGAGGAGCCCGGCGCGCGTCGTCGCGCCCACGAGCGTGAATGGCGGAAGCCTGAGCTCGACCGTGCGCGCCCCGGGTCCGGTGCCGATGACGAGGTCGAGCTTCCCGTCCTCCATCGCCGGATAGAGGATCTCCTCCACGGCGGGCGGCATGCGGTGGATCTCGTCCACGAAGAGGACGTCGCCCGGCGCGAGGTTCGTGAGGATTGCGGCGAGGTCGCCCGCCTTCTCGAGCACGGGACCGGACGTGACGCGGATCTGAGCGCCCATCTCGCGGGCGATGATGTGCGCGAGCGTCGTCTTGCCGAGGCCGGGCGGGCCGCAGAGGAGGACGTGGTCCAGCGGCTCCTGCCGCTGCCGCGCGGCCTGGAGAAAGACGCCGAGCGTCTCCTTCAGCTTCGGCTGCCCGATGAACTCCAGGAGCGCGCGCGGGCGGAGCGTGACCTCGGGTTCCGCCTCCGCGGTCTGAAGCACGCCCGAGAGAATGCGTTCGTCCATGCGAGGCGATTATCGCGCCAGGGATTTCAGCGCGGCCTGGAGAATCTTGTTGAGGTCCTCGGTGCCCACGTCCCGGACGGCCTTCTCGACGGCATGCTCGGCCTGCGCGAGCTTGTAGCCGAGGTTCTCGAGCGCGCCGACCGCATCTTCCACGGCCGAGGTCTTTCCGGGCGCGTTGGCAGCTCCCGCCCCCGTGCCGAAGCCGGAGAGCTTCTCCTTCAGCTCGAGGCCGAGGCGCTCGGCGAGCTTCTTGCCGACGCCGGGAATGGTCGCGAGAACGCGCGCGTTCTGCGTCACGATCGCACCGATGAGCTCCGGGAGCGGTAGGCCGGAGAGCACGGTGAGCGCGACCTTCGGCCCGATTCCCGACACCGAGATCAGGCGCTCGAAGACGTACTTCTCCTGAGGCGTCGAGAAGCCGAAGAGCTGGAGCGCGTCCTCGCGCACGTGCGTATGAACGTAGACCGTCGCCTTTTCGCCCGCGGGTGGAAGCGCGGAAAACGTGCCGAGCGGGATCGCGAGGTCGTAGCCGACGCCGCCCACGTCGAGGACGAGCCGGTCCGTTCGGAGATCGAGGACAATCCCCGAGAGGCGGGCGATCACGGGGTCGCCGTCGCCCCTACGCCTTGGAGCCGCCCATCCGCGAGAGGAGCTCGCGGTTGAACTCGACCTTCAGGTCGGAGCGCCTCCTTTGGACGAGCGCCTGGAGGAGGCGGTTCGACTTCTGGGCGCGCAGCTCTTCGCGGAGCGCGTCCTTCTCCTTCTCGAACGCCGCCGAGTCGAAGGGCGTCACGCTCTCGACCCTCACGACGACCGCGCCCCGCTCGGCCACGGCGATGGGTCCCTTTGTCTCGCCCGGCTTCGCGGCGAACACGGCGTCGAGTACGGCCTTCGGCGAGCCGAGGCCGGGAATTGGGCCGGCCTTCGAAAACGCTTCGGGCGTCTCGATCTTGAGGTTCAGCTTCTTCGCGACGCCCTCGAGCGTCGCGTCGGCCGACATCGCCTGCTTGAGCACGGCGAGCGTCGCCTCGTCCTGCCGCTTCTTCTGTATGTCGGCGACGACGCGCTGCTTGACTTCGGCGAACGCCGGGAGGCCGGGCTTCTTGATCTCGACGAGCTTGACGATCGCCTCGCCGCGCGTCGTCGTAACCGGAGTCGCGGCCGTCTCGCCCTCCCTGAGAGAAAACAGCTTCTCGCTGAACTGCTGGTTGAAGCCAATGCCGGCGGGTGCGTCGGTCCGCGAGAGGAATTCCGTCTCGTTGAAGGTCACGCCGGCGCCGGTGAGCTTGCGCAGGTCGTCGTCGGAAGGCTTGCCCATCTTCGCGACCTTTTCGGCGAGGCCCGCGGCGAGCCGCTTGGCTTCGTCGCGTGCGCGGTCTTCCTGCAGGCGCGCGCGGATACCGGCCGAGACCTCGAAGAGCGGCTGGACGCGCTCGCCCGTCTTCTCGAGCACCTGGATGACGTGGTACCCGAAGGAGCTTTTCACGGGCCCGACGATCTCCTTCTCCTTCGCACCGAAGGCGGCCTCCTCGAACTCCTTCACCATGCGGCCCTTCGGAAACGTGCCCAGGTCGCCGCCCAAGGACTTTGAACCGGCGTCATCCGACTCGGCTGCCGCGAGGGCCGCGAAGTCCGCCCCGCCCTTGAGCCGGCGCACCGCGGCCTCCGCCTTCGCCTTCTGCGCGGCGTCGTTCGTCCCGTCGGCCTTGTAAAGAATGTGCCGCGCGTGCACTTCCTCGCCCTTGCGGTAGGTCGCCGCGTTCGCGGCATAGTCGGCCGTGACGTCGGCGTCCGAGACCTGGATCGCGGGCCGGATCTTCGCCGTCTCGACGAGGAGGTATTTCGCCTTGCGCTTCTCGGGCTGCATGTAGGGCGTCGGGTTCGCCTTGAAGTACGCCCCGGCCTCGGCGTCGGAGGCGGGCGCCTGCGCCGCCGCCACGACGGGCAGGAGCGCCCAGACGATCTTCGCCTTGACGTTTTTCTTCTCGAATTCGGACTTCACGTCGTCGTCGGGCACGATGACGGACTGGATGAAGAACCGGCTCAGCTTCCCGAGGAGGATCTGCTCGCGCTGCTGCTCCTCGAAGCCCTGCGGCACGAGGTGATTCGCCGCGAGGATGCGGCGGTACACCTCGTCGCCCACGAACGCGCCGTCCTTGACGAAGAGCGCCTTGCCGCTTTGCGGGTCCTTGATGCCGAGGATGTGCTGCGTGAGCTCGTCGTCGGTGACCTTGAGGTGCAGCCGCTCGGCCTCCTCCCGGAAGAGGCGCCGGTCTATGAGGGAGTTGAGCACCTGTTCGGGCAGGTTCATCGCGCGGGCGAGCTCCGGGCTGTAGTTCTTCCCGTACGCCTGGCGATAGCGCTCCTCGGTGAAAGCATATTCCTTCTGAAACTCGGCGGTCGTGATCCGTATGTCGCCGGCCTTCGCCGCCAGAGCCGCGTCCCCTCCTCCGCCGCGCTGGGAGCCCATCCCCCAGTCGGCGAAGACGAAGATCACGAAGACGGCGATGACCGCCCACAGGATCCACTGGAGGTGCTTGAAGTTCTCGCGTAACGCCTTGAGCATGCTTTTTCTCCGAAACCGGACGCGTCCGGGGCGCGCGGGCGCCGCGGGGCCCAAAAGAAACGAGGACGATACCCCAGAGGCAAACGGCGGTAAAGTTGGCGGCGCCCGGTCGCGTCCCTGGGGCCGGCCGTGAGCCCGACATGTTATAAAAAGAGCTTTCGTAAGGGTTTCTAGAAACGAGCGTTATGCCGAGAAAGTCCCCGAGCGACCTGGAGTCAGAGCTCGAGTGGTATTACGTCTCCACTCGGACGCTCGTTCGGATTCTGGTCGGTTTCATCCTCATCGCCGCCGCAATCACGGGCGGCGTCTTCTTTTTCGTGAAACGCGACGAGACCGCCGTTCGCGCGAAGCAGGCCATTGCCGAGGCGGACGACGCGCTCAGCCGCGCGCGCGAGCAGAAAGACGCGGCGCTCCTCTCGAAGGAGATCGCCTCGGCCGAGGAAATGCTCGGTGAAGCGCGCCGGGACCTCACGGCCGGTCTGAGCGCGAGGGCCACGCGGACGGCCGTCGAAGTGAAGTCGCGCGCGATGAAGATCATCGCGGGCCAGGGCGTGAAGGGCAGCGCGACCGTCGTCGAGACCGCGGGCGACGTCAAGATCCAGAAGGCGAACCGCAACACGTGGGAAGCTCTCAAGCCCCGAACGGACGTCGGTCAGGGCGACTTCATCAAGACGGGCCCGAACGGCACCGCCGAGGTACTTTGGAACGACGGCACGATGTACCGCATCCGCCCCGAGACGCTCTTCGAGGTGCACGGGGCGGACGACCCCCTGGGCGCGAACGTGAAGCTCGTCGTCGGCACGACCGACGTGAACACGGGAGGCAAGAGCAAGGCCTCCGTGTCGACGGAAGCCGCCTTGGCGCACATCGGCGCGAACGCGAGCGTGGGCATGGAGACCGATGCGCTGAGAACGACCGTGAACAATTTCGCGGGCAACACGACCGTCACCGACAAGGCCGGACATGTGGCCGCTCTCGGGCCGCACGAACGCGCGGCGGCATCGAAGGAAGGCGGCATCGGACCAAAGTCGACGCTCCCCGAGGCCCCGTCGCTCATGGCTCCGGAGGACAATCTCGAGATCGACACCCGCAAGCACGAGCCCCTGTTCCTGCGCTGGTCGCCGGTGAATGATGCGAACACCTACGAAGTCGAAATCGCGCGCAGCCGGTTTTTCGTCAGGGACTCGGTTTTCGACATCGGGCCGAGCGAGCGCATCAAGCCGAGCGTCCGCATCGATGTCTCCGAGCCAGGTTCTTACTTCTGGCACGTGCGTTCCATTCGAAAGGGAACGCCGCCCGCCCTTTCGGACTGGTCGGCGTCCCGCCGCTTCAAGATCACATCGGGCGAGCTCTCGCAGACGAGGCCCGACACGCTGCCCCCGGATCTCGTCATCACGCAGAGGCCGAACGTCGTGGGTTCGTCCGTCGTGCTCGTGGGGCGCACCGCTCCGGGCGCCTCGGTCACCGTCAACGGCGAGGTCGCCGACATCAATTCCGACGGCAGCTTCAAGAAGATCATCGCGATGCCGGGCGACGGTCTCCAGACGATCGTCATCAAGGCGCGGACCGCCGGCGGCGAGACGGTCAAGAGGGAATCGGTCGTCATCAACAGCAATTGACTAAAGGGGACGGCCGCTCGGCCGCCTCTCCCGCGAAAGGATCCCGTCTTGGCTCTTCGCTCCTTTTTCTCGATTTTCTCGTCCGATCTCGCGATCGACCTCGGCACCGCGAACACGCTCGTCTTCGCGGAAGGCCGCGGAATCGTCGTCCGCGAGCCTTCCATCGTGGCCGTGAACAAGATCTCGAACAAGGTGGAGGCCGTGGGCAGCGCCGCCAAAGAGATGCTCGGCCGCACGCCTGGAAATATCGTGGCCATCCGCCCGATGAAGGACGGCGTCATCGCCGACTTCGAGATCACCGAACGGATGCTCGACTACTTCATCAAGAAGGCGCACGGCCGATCGCTCTTCGTGCGGCCGAAGATCGTCATCTCGGTACCATCCGACATCACGCAGGTCGAGAAGCGCGCGGTGAAGGACTCGGCGCTGCAGGCCGGCGCGAGCGAAGTCTTTATCGTCGAGCAGGCGATGGCGGCTGCCATCGGCGCGGGCCTCCCCATCACCGAGCCCACCGGCAACATGATCGTGGACATCGGCGGCGGCACGACGGACGTCGCCGTGATCTCGCTCGCGGGCATCGTCTACTCGAAATCCGTGCGCGTCGCCTCGAACGAGATGGACGAGGCGATCATCCAGTACATCAAGAGGAAGTACAACCTCCTCATCGGCGAGCGCACGGCCGAGGCGATCAAGATCGAGATCGGGTCCGCTTACCCGCTCGACGAGCCCATCTCGATGGAGATCAAGGGCCGGGACCTCGTCGAGGGCATCCCCAAGACGCTGAACCTCACGGACGCCGAGGTGCGCGAGGCCCTCGCCGAGACCGTCGGCATCATCCTCGACGCCGTGCGCGTGGCCCTCGAGAGGACGCCGCCCGAGCTGTCGGCCGACATCATGGATAAGGGCATCGTCCTGACGGGCGGCGGCTCGATGCTCAAGAACCTCGACCGGCGCCTCCGCGAGGAGACGGGTCTCCCGATCGCCACGGCCGAAGACCCGCTCTCCTCCGTCGCGCTTGGAACCGGCGCGATGCTCGCGGATGTCGATCTCCTGCGGAAGATCAGTCTCGACTGACGCCCGTGGCCGCGCCGACCCTCGCCGAACGCCGCCCGGAAATCTTCCTCGCGGTGCTCCTGTCGCTGTGCTTCATCGCGCTGTCGCTTCAGGTGCGTCGGGCGGGCGGACGAACGGTGGGCGAAAGCTGGCTTCTCACGGCCGTGTCCCCGTTCGTCAACGTCGTCACGGGCGTGCGCTCGGGCCTCCTCGAGGTTGGAACGTGGACGACGTCACGGCGCGCGCTGCGCGTCGAGAACGGCGCGCTGGCCGACGAGGTCGAGCGGCTCCGCGCCGAGCTCCTCCGCCTGCGCGACGCCGAGAAGGACAAGGGGCGCCTCCTCGAGCTCTTCGGCGCACAACCGTCGCCGCCGCCCGGCACCGTCCCCGCGCGCCTCATCGCCATCGAGTCGAGCGGGCCCTTCCACACGGCGCTCCTCGACCGCGGGGCGTCCGACGGCCTCCAGCTCGACGGCGTCGTCCTCGCGAGAGACGGGCTTCTGGGCCGTGTCATCGCTCTCGGCCGCCAAACGGCGCGGATGCAGCTTCTCTCGGACAACACGGCAGCCGTGGGCGTGCTTCTCACGCACGCGGGGCGCGGCGGACGTGCGGCCGTGGCGAAAGGCGACGGAATCGGAGGCGTGTCCGTCGAGTATGTGCCGACGATCGAGCCCGTCGAGCCGAGCGACGTTCTCGTCTCCTCGGGCACGGACGGTCTCTACCCAGGCGGGCTCGCGGTCGGCCGCGTTGCGTCGGTCCGCCGCAACAAGACGCTGTTCTGGGAGATCCACGTCTTCGCCGCCGCCGACCCTCACCGCGAATCCCTCGTCTTCGTCCTGCCTCCCGTGAGGAAGTCCGACGTCACGCCGGGCGCCTCCGTGACGGAACGGCGCTGAGTCCGAGGCGTGCCGGGTGAAGCCGCTTCGCGTCGCGTTCGGGCTCTCCCTCGCGGTCCTCGCGACACTCGCGCTCGGCGCGCTCCACGTGTCGACGCCACCGGACTTCTTCCTCCTCGTCGTCGCGGACATGGCGCGCGGCGGCGCCGCCGTGCCGGCGATGCTGGCCGGTCTTCCTGCGGGCCTTCTCGAGGACGCCCTGACCGCGCCCGGCCGGCTTCTCGGCCTGCACGCGTTCTCGAAGATTCTCGTCGGGTACCTTCTCGCCACGATCGGCGCACGTACCGTCGTCGAGAAGCCCGTGGCGGTCGGCAGCCTCCTCGCCGGCGCTGTCCTCGTGGAGGCGGCGGCGCTTACGTTTCTCGTGTGGGTCCTCACGGGCGACTTCCTTCCGCCCGCGCTGTGGCCGCTCGTGGCGCGCGCGGCGACGACAGGTTTTCTCGCCGGCCTTCTGCACGCCGCGTCGCGCGTGCCCTGGAAGCAGCGGCGCGAGGCGCGCCGGCGCATGAGGTTGACCTGATGCCGGCCAGTGCCCGCGAGGACCGCCGGCCCGTCCTCTCGCGCATCGACCTCGTCGCCCGCGGCGCGTGGATCCTGATCGGCGTCCTCGCTGGCGTGTACTGGGTCCATCAGGTGCTCCGGGGCGAGGCGTACGAGCGCCAGGCCGAGAACAACCGCCTGCGCCGCGTGCCCGTGACGGCGCCGCGGGGGTTCATCCTCGACCGCAACGGCATCGTTCTCGCCGAGAATGAGCCTTCCTTCACGCTTCTGCTGTATCGCCGCGAGACGAAAGACCTCGACGCCTCGCTTCGCTTCGTCGCCGAGCTCTTCAACCGAACTTTCGACGACCTGAAGCACCGCGTCGAGCGCGATCGCTCGTACTACGACTTCGTTCCCGTCGTCCTCCAGGAGAACCTCACGATCTCCGAAGTGGGCGCCGTACAGGCGCGCGCCCTCGAGCATCCCGAGCTCGTCGTCCAGAAGACCGAGCGCCGCGTGTACACGCAGGGCACCGCCGCGGCGCATCTTCTAGGCCACCTCGGCGAGGCCACGGCCGAGCAAGTCGCGGCGCGGGCGAAGTCTCGTCCTCTCGACGCGAATCTCCCACGCCCCGGCGAGGCCATCGGTCAGCAGGGCGTCGAATCCATGTACCAGGAGCTTCTGGCCGGCGTATCGGGCTCGCGCACCTACGTGATCGATTCGTTCGGACGCGAGGTCGGCGAGTCCGGGCACGAGTCGCCGCTGCCCGGGAACACGCTGCGCCTTACGATCGACCTCTCTCTCCAGAAGATCGCCGAGGACTATTTCGCCGACAAGGTCGGCTCGGCGGTGGCGCTCGACCCGAAGACGGGCGAGATCCTCGCGCTTCTTTCCGCTCCCGCGTACGACCCAAACTTCTTCACCAAGCGCGTGAGCCGTTCCGAATGGGAAGACATCGTGGCGGACCCGGACCACCCGCTCAACAACCGCGTGCTGCAGAACGTGTACTCGCCGGGGTCCATCTGGAAGCCTTACATGGCCTACGCGATCCTCACGCACGGCATCGACCCCCGAGAGCGCGTGTTTTGTCCGGGCGGCGCCACGTTCTACGGGCGCTTCTTCCGCTGCCACGGCCATCACGGATCCGTGGACCTCACGACGGCGCTTCAGGTCTCGTGCGATACGTATTTCTACACGATGGGCAAGCGGCTCGGGATCGACGCGATCGCCGAGTCGGCAGGGCTCTTCGGCTTCGGGCGGCCGACCGGAATCGACCTTGCCAATGAAAAGAGCGGCATCGTTCCTTCGCCGGCCTGGAGCCTCGCGGCGCGCAAGCATCCGTGGTATCTCGGCGAGACGATCTCCGTGGCGATCGGCCAGGGGCCCGTCCTCGTGACCGCGCTGCAGATCGCGCGCGGCATGTCCGGCATCGCGAACGCGGACGGAGCCCTTCCGACGCCGCACCTCTTCCACATCGGCGAGAACGTGCGCACGGGCGAGCGCTTCGTCTACCGCCCCGAGTCGAAGGAGTCGATCCCGTACCCTCCCGGCGCGCACGAGACGATCGTCGAGGGCCTCTGGCGCGTCGTGAACATGCCCGGCGGCACCGCGTACGGCTCGCGCGTGCCCGGCCTCGACCTCTGCGGCAAGACCGGTTCCGTTCAGGTCGTCGGACAGAAGGAAGCGAAGAAGGGTCACCTCCTTCCGGAGGAGCTGCGCGATCACGGTTGGTTCGCGAGCTTCGCGCCGAGGGACGACCCGAAAATCGTCGTCGTCGTCTTCGTGGAGCACGGCGAGCACGGAGCGACGGTCGCCGCTCCGCTCGCGGCGCGCCTCGCGGAGTACTGGGTTGCCAAGGGCCGCGGCGGGACGCCCGAGCTGCTCGCGGCGCTCGCCGCGCGCCCGGTGGGCCACGCGCGGACGGACTGAGCGATGTCGCGGCTGGCCGAGATCCTCCCCCGGCGGATCGATCTGCACATTCTCTTTTTCGCGCTCGCCCTCACGGCAATCGGCATCGCGATGGTCGTTTCGACGACCGCGGGAAGTCCGCGCGGGGATCTCGCCGGCAAGCAGATTTTTTTCGCGGTCCTCGGCCTCATCGCCGCCGGCGTCCTCCTCGCGATCGACTACCGCATCCTCCTGCAGTACTCGCCGGGCCTTTACGGGTTCACGCTCCTCGTGCTTCTCCTTCTCCCGATCTTCGGCAAGCGGATCGCCGGGGCGAGGTCGTGGATCAAGGTGGGCGGCGGGTTCCAGGTCCAGCCTTCGGAGTTCGCGCGCATCTCGATCGCGCTTCTCCTCGCGTGGATCCTCGAGAGCGACGACCGCGCGCTCCTGCGCTCGCGCACGATCGCCGCGATCGGCGCGGCCATCGGCGTGCCGGTCGTTCTCGTCCTCCTTCAGCCGGATCTGGGCGTCGCGCTCACGTACCTGCCTTTTCTCGCCGCGGCCCTCTTCTTCGGCGGCATCCCGGGGCGCTGGTGGGCCGTTCTCATCGTGTCGGGCACGCTCGCGATCGGCGGCTCGTGGTTCCTCCTGAAGGATTACCAGAAGGACCGGATCCGCACGTTCCTCGACCCGAACCTCGCGGCGCGCGGCGCCGGCTACCAGGTGCGGCAGGCCCGGATCGCGATCGGCTCCGGCGGCATTTTCGGCAAGGGCTGGAAACGCGGCACGCAGAGCCGCCTCGGCTTCCTTCCCGTCAGGCACACGGACTTCATCTTCGCGGCCCTCGCGGAGGAGTGGGGGTTCGCGGGCGTCGCGGTCTTCCTCGCGCTCTACGGCTTTCTCATTGCGCAAGGGCTCGCGCTCGCGCGCGATGCGCGCGATCGGGGCGGGTCGATGCTCGTCGTCCTCCTCGTCCTGAACATCGCCGCGCAGGCACTCGTGAACGTCGCGATGAACGTCGGCGTCATGCCCACGACGGGTATCACGCTGCCGTTCGTCTCGTACGGCGGGTCGTCTCTGATCGCGACGTGGTGCATGGTGGGATTGATCCTCTCCGTCGCGTACCGCCGTTATGTGAACGTGTGACGCCGGCCCTCTCGGAAGGCGAGGGTACACTCCGCGCCGTGCCGAAGGAGCTTCTCGTCTCCGCATCCGACCGCGAAACACGTGTCGCCGTCCTCGAAGAAGGGCGTGTGGCCGAGGTGCAGATCGAACGCCGCAAGCAGCGAGGCACGGTCGGAAACGTCTACAAGGGGCGTGTCACGCGCGTCCTGCCGGGTATGCAGTCGGCTTTCGTGGACATCGGTCTCGAGAAAGACGCCTTCCTCTACGTGGCCGATGTCGGTGACGAAGTGGACGACTTCGACGCCCTGGGAGGCGGCGGCGCGGCGGCGTTCGAAGCGGCTCCGGCGTCCGCCGAGGGCGTACCTCCCGCGGCCGAAGGCGAGGCCCCGCCCAAGCCGATCCTCCCGTCGATCGACGAGCTTCTCCGCGAGGGGCAGGAACTGGTCGTGCAGGTCACGAAAGACCAGATCGCGCACAAGGGCGTGCGCGTCACGACGCACATCACGCTCCCGGGCCGTACGCTCGTCTACATGCCCACGATCGATCACATCGGCGTGTCGCGGCGCATCGAGAACGAGGACGAAAGAAACCGCCTCAAGGACATCCTCACGAACCTCAAGAAGGGCCCCGGCGGTTACATCGTGCGCACGGCGGGCGAGGGGCGCGCGGCAGACGAGTTCGCGGCCGACCGCCGCTACCTCACGAAGCTCTGGGAGCAGATCCGCAAGAAAGGCGAGCGCGCGGGGGCACCGACGCTCCTCCACCGTGACCTCGACCTGACGCTCCGCGCCGCGCGCGACGTCTTCGGCTCGGACTTCGCGACCCTCTGGGTGGACGACGACGAGGAATACCAGCGCATCGTCGAGTTCCTCGACCAGGTGCAGCCCGCGCTCGTCTCGAAAGTGAAGCTCTTCCGGAAGTCCGCGCCGCTCTTCGAGGAGTATGGCGTCGACGCGGAGATCGAGAACGCGCTCAAGTCGAAGGTCTGGCTCAAGTCCGGCGGCTACATCGTCATCAATCAGACCGAGGCGCTGGTCGCGATCGACGTGAACACGGGCAAGTTCGTGGGCAAGACACGCCTCGAGGACACGGTCGTGAAGACGAACCTCGAAGCCGTGCAGGAGATCGTGCGGCAGATCCGGCTGCGCGACCTCGGCGGCCTGCTCGTCGTGGACTTCATCGACATGGAGGAGGAGGAGCACCGCAAGGAGCTCGTCACCGCGCTCGAGGCCGAGATGAAGAAGGATCGCTCGAAGAACCGGATGCTGCCGGTTTCGGAATTCGGCCTCGTCGAGATCACACGCAAGAGGCAGCGCCAGAGCCTCGAACGGGCGCTCACGATGCCGTGCCCCTATTGCGCGGGTTCCGGACGCACGAAGAGCGTCTCCACGATCGTCCTCGAGATCCGCCGCGAAGTGCTCAAGCGCGTCGAGGTCGGGGAAGCGCATTCGCTCGTCCTGCGCGTCCACCCGGAGATCTACCGCGCCCTCGTGGGCGAGGAGCGGCGCCTCGTGGAAGAGCTCGAGGAGCAGATCGGCATGCCCGTTCACGTCCAGAGCGACGAACACCTGCACCACGAGCGGTTCGACATCGTCCTCGAGGCGTAGACAGGGCCGGGCGCCGTTTCGGCGCGATTCGGCTGGCACGCGGCGTGCGATGGAGGCAGGTAGCGCATGTCACCTCCTCCGGCCGCCACAAGGCGGCCCTTTTTTTGTTTCGCGGCGCTGAAACTCGCGAGAAGGACCGTGAACCGATAAGATCCTAGGGCGGGCATTTTCCGGTTCTGCCGGCCGAGACCAAGTCGCCTGGGACGAATTTGGGGCGAATCAGTTCGAGACGAGGCCCACCTGGGGCGTCGACCCGTCGCCCCTGAGGAGCAGGTGTCCGCCGCGGAGCGCGGCGCCCCTGAGCGTCACGGCCAACGCCTCACCGAGATCGTCGACCGGGTGCACCGTGATGGCGTCCCTCACCTCCTTCGGCAGGTCGGCGAGGTCCGCGTCATTGTCCTTCGGAATGACGATCGTCCGGATCCCCGCGCGCACGGCGCCAAGGACCTTCTCCTTCAGGCCGCCAATCGGGAGAACGCGGCCCGAGAGCGTGACCTCGCCTGTCATCGCGATGTCGTGGCGCGCAGGCACCCTCGAGAGCGCCGACACGATCGCCGTCGCCATCGCAACACCCGCGGATGGCCCGTCCTTCGGGATCGCGCCCGCGGGCACGTGGATGTGCAGGTCACGCTCGAAGGCGTCATCCGGGATGCCGAGAAGGACCGCGTGCGAGCGGGCGTACGTCCAGGCGGCGCGGGCTGACTCCTTCATGACGTCGCCGAGCTGTCCGGTCAGGACGACCTCGCCCTTGCCGCGCATGAGCATCGCTTCAATGAACATGATGTCGCCGCCCGCCGGGGTGTAGTACATGCCGGTCGCGAGGCCCACCTGATCCGTGACGATCTTCTTCTCGGGGTGGACGCGTTTCTTGCCGAGAATCGGGAAGACATCCGCAGCGTCGACGGTGACGCTCGCAACCTCGCCGGCCGCGATCTTGCGCGCGATCTTGCGCGCGAGCTTTCCGAGCTCACGCTCGAGCTGCCGGACTCCGGCCTCGCGCGTGTAGCTCGTGACGATCTCGGCGATCGCACCGTCGGTCAGCGTGAGCTGGCCCACGGCGAGGCCGTTCTCGCCGAGCTGCCGCGGCACGAGGTACTGCTTCGCGATACCGAGCTTCTCCCTTTCGGTGTAACCCGCGAACTCGACGACTTCGAGGCGGTCGAGGAGCGGCGCGGGGATGCCCTGCACGAGGTTCGCCGTCGCGATGAAGAGAACCTCCGAGAGGTCGAACGGCATGCCGAGGTAGTGATCCGTGAAGGAGTCGTTCTGCGCGGGATCGAGCACCTCGAGGAGCGCGCTCGCCGGGTCGCCCTGGAACGAAACGCCGAGCTTGTCAATCTCGTCGAGGAGGAAGACGGGGTTCTTCGTGCCCGCCTGCTTCAGCCCCTGCAGGATGCGACCCGGCATCGCGCCGACGTAGGTTCTACGGTGACCGCGGATGTCGGCCTCGTCGCGCGCGCCGCCGAGGGCGATGCGCACGTATTTGCGGCCCATCGCGCGCGCGATGGACTTCGCGATGGACGTCTTGCCGACGCCGGGGGGGCCGACGAACAGGAGAATGCGGCCCTTGCCGGGCGCGGCGGGCTCTTTCGCGGCCGCGCGCATCTGGCGCACCGCGAGGAACTCGAGAATGCGGTCCTTCACGTCGGTGAGGGCGTAGTGGTCCTCGTCGAGAACCCGGGAGGCCTCGTTCACGTCCAGCTTCTCGTCGCTGCGCACGCCCCACGGCAGCTCGGCCACGGTCTCGAGGAACGTGCGGATGACCTGCGACTCCATCGACTCGCCGCCAATGCGCTTGAGGCGCGACAGCTCGCGGTCGACTTCCTTGCGCGCGTCCTCGGGCAGCGGGTGTGCCGCGAGCTTCTTCTTGAGCTCTTCGAGGTCGGCGGCGTCCTTGCCCTCGCCTTCGCCGAGCTCCTTCTGGATCGCCCGGAGCTGCTCGCGCAGCAGCATCTCGCGCTGGCGGTCGCCGATCTGCTCCTTCACCTTCGACTGAATGTCTTTTTGCGCCGAAAGGACGCCGATCTGCCGTTGCACGTGCACCAGCACGCGGCGAAGACGGTCCTCGACGGAGAGCGTCTCCAGCAGCTGCTGCCTGTCGGGCGTCGGGATGTCGATGTAGCCCGCGATGAGGTCCGCGAGGCGGCCCGGCTCCTCGACCTGAGCGAGGAACTGCTCGACGGCCTCGTCCGGCAGCCCCAGCGTCGTGCCGAGCTCGGCGGCGCGCTCGCGCGACTCCTTCTGGAGAGCGGAAAAGAGCGGATCTTTGGGATCCGGGGGCTCCATCTCCTGCGCGTCCACGACGACGGCCTCGAGCATGCCGTTCGGCTTCTCGACGACGCGCATCGCGATGCCGCGCCGCTTCCCTTCGAGCAGCAGACGCATGCCGCCGGGTCCACGCTGAACGGGGCCCACGCTTGCGATCGTTCCGATCGTGTAAAGGCCTTCGGGCGTGACGCGCTCCACGTCCGCGCGCTGCGCAAGCGTGAAGATGAGCGCATCCGGCCGGCGCACGGCCTCCTCGATGGCGCGCAGCGTTCCCGCGCGCCCCGCGGAGATCGGGAAGCTCACGCCGGGGAAAAGGACGGCGTTTCGGAGCGGGAGGACGGGGAAAGTCTGGGTTTCCGCCATACGCGATTAAACGCTCCGAGAGGCCCGCCTATTCCGGGATTGCGTGCGGGTTGCTAAGTTCCTAAACCATTCGAGGGAAGTTCCTTGTGGAGCCTTTTCACGAGCACGTCGACCCCCCGAAGAGCCGTTTCCGGCGGAACGGCCGTGTAGCAAAGGCGGACATACGTCGGGAACGGCCCGAAGCTCGGCCCCGGGGCGAGAAAGAGACCTTCGGCGGCGCAGTCTTCGAGAAAGCCCATGAGTCCGCGCGCGTCGAGCGAGCGCGAGACGTCCACGAACAGAAACGAGCCTCCCTCGGGTGCCGGTACGCCGAGCCGCCGCGCGGCCTCCGCCCCCGTAGCGGCGTACTCGGCCCGCGCCTCGGCGACCCAGGCGTCTCCCGCGCCCGCGAGGATGCGGAGCGCCGCGTGCTGTGAGGCCGTGGGCGCGCTGTAGATCGTGTGCGCACCGAACTTCACGATCTCCGAGAGCGCCGCGTCGGGCCCGACGAGCCAACCACAGCGTGATCCTGCGAGGCCATACGCCTTCGACAGGGAGTGCGCGGCGACCGTCCGCTCGGATGCGAGCGGGAACGCATACGTGTGCGGGCCCGCGTACGCGTAGTCCTCGTAAACCTCATCCGCGAAGATCCACAGGTCGCGCCGCCGGGCCCAGCCGATGAGCGCCGCGAGCGTCGCGGGCGAAATCAGGCGGCCTGTAGGGTTGTTCGGCGTGTTGACGTAGAGCGCGACGGTCTTCTCCGTGACGAGCGACTCGACGGCCGAGACCGCGGCATCGGAACCGACGTCGCCGAAGAGAAGCGGCACCTCCACCGGCACCGCGCCCGCCATGCGCACGTGCCCTTCGATGAGCGGCCAGCGCGGCGCGAGGAGAAGCACCTCCTCGCCGGGCGACACGAGCGCGCCGACGGCGGCCATGAGGCCCGCGGTCGCCCCGCCCGTCACGAGAATGTTTCCACGTGAAACAGTCCCGCCCACCCGTGCCCGCGTCCTCTCCGCGATCGCGTCGCGCAATTCCGGCAGGCCCCAGATGTCGGTGTATCGGTTGATCCCGGGGATGCCGCGCGGAAGCTCCTCGGGCCGGGCGCCCTCAGGCGCCTGCCTCCACGTGTCGCCGACGTGCAGCGGAAAGACCTCGCCGCGGTGCGCCGCCATCCTCGCGAGAAGGCTCGAGTACGGCGAGCCGCGCAGGGCGGCGGCGGCGGCAGAACGGCCGGGCGGGCGCGGCACGCCGCGCATCGTAGCGCCCCCGCGGCGTTACGGCGCGTTCCGGAGAATCACCTTCAGCGCGTCCTCTCCCACGGCCTGAGTTTTCTGACGTGATTGGTGCGCCCGTCCGGATTCGAACCGGAGGCCTTCAGATCCGGAGTCTGACGCTCTATCCAGCTGAGCTACGGGCGCGTACAGGGGCTGGAAAAACTGGGGTGAGAGACGGGGATCGAACCCGCGACATTCGGAACCACAATCCGACGCTCTACCGACTGAGCTACTCCCACCGCACTCGATCGGACCGCGAAGGATAGCAGAACCGCCGGCGTCAGCGCCCCGTGACGGCCGCGATCGTGCGCTCGATCTGGGCGAGATGGCGGCGTTCGTGTGCCCCTAGGAAGACGAGCCACTGGTACATGTTGATCGTCCCAAGGCGGGGATGCGGCGCGACGACCGTTTCGAGCGCCCAGCCGTCGGCCTCCCCCATCGCATGCCGGAGGCTTTCACGCGAGCGCGCGAGCGCGGCGAGCGCCTCGGGAAGCGAGAGTACGGTCTTCGGATCCACGAATTCCGGCGCGACCTGTTTCTCGCGCAGGACTTCGAACGCGGCGCCGTCGAGCGAGCCGAGGACCGACGCGACGGACGTCTCGCGTTCGAGCCCTTCGCCCTTCGCGTTCCCGACGCTCTTGGCGATTCTCTTCGCGACTCCGGGCTCGACGAGCGACAGATGGGTCAGGATCTCGTCGACGCTCCAGGCCTCGAGCCCGGGGCGACGCGCCGCGTCTTCCGCCGACAGAGGTGCGACGGCCCGTACGACCGCGGCGCGCGTCTCGTCGAGAGTGGCGGCGATCTCGGCCAGCCGGGGATGCATGCGGCATTGTAGAGCCGCGCCAGCGGGCGCGGAGGACCCTGGTCAAGTCGACGGAGGCTTCGGCTCGCTCTTCGGCTCGGCCGCCCCGCCTTCCGCCGGCACCGGCGTGAGCGGCGCCTCGTAGACCCTCCGGAACGAGAACGGCGCGCGCCCGCCTTCCATCTTCGTCGTCAGGAAGAGGCGCGCTCCGTCGGCCGCGCGCTCGTACGTGTCGGTGATCTCGCGGTCGCCGAGCTTCGTCACGACGACGATCGATCGGTCCTTCCATTTCGTCTGGATCTTCGCGGTGCCTTCCGAGCGCTCTTCTTCAACCTTGCGCGCATCCGTGAAAAACGTGCGAGACCTTCCATTCAAGTCAAGGATGACGAGCTGAGGGTCCTTGTGCGAGATCGTCAGCACCTTTTGCGCCGCGAGGGTTTCGCCGAAACGCGAACCCCCGTCGCCGCCGCTGTCGCCGGAGTCCCCGCCGCCGCCGCGATGACCGCCGCCCCCCATCCCGCCGCCCATGCCGCCCCGGCCGCCGCCTCCGCCCATGCCACCCCGGCCCATCCCGCCACCGCGGCCACCGCGACCGCCGGCCTCCTGCATTTTCGTGCGCGGGTCCTCGCTCAGATCCTCGTTGAGCGTCCACTTGCCCGAGAAATCGGGCCGGGTGTTCGCGTCGACCCGGACCTCGGCCCGCACGAGAGGCGTGTCGGCCGGCTTATCGGTCTTGTCGTCCGCGCGCGCGTCTCCGAGGAGCAAGGCCCCGATCGTGAGGGCGCCCGCAAAAAGCCATTTCGCAACGTTCTTCATCATGTCCCTCCTTATTCCGTTATCCCGCCGATCTCAGGAGCGTCTCGAGGCGCTCGCGGTAGCTGCGGCTCCAGCGCAGCGTGCGGCCGTTCGCGAGGACGATCGTGACCTCTCCGTGGCTCTCGGTTTGAAGCTCGCGAATGCGGTCGAGGTTCACGATGGCCGAGCGGTGGACACGCGCGAAAATCGACGCATCCAGCTTCGCCTCGAGGTCGTTCATCGTCTCGCGCACGAGATGCTGCTCCTTGCCCACGTGCAGCGTGACGTAGCGGCCCGCAGCCTCGATGAAGTCCACGTCCGAGAGCCGGACGAGCTTGATGACGCCGTCGGTCTTCACGGCCACGCGGTCGAGCCCGCGCGCCTTTGCGCCGAGAGACTCGAGGAGCTCGACGAGCCGCCGCGCCGCGGCCTCCCCGCCCCGGGGCGGGCACCGCTCGCGGGCGCGCTCCATCGCCACCCGGAACCGGTCTCTTTCGAACGGCTTCAGGAGGTAGTCGAGCGCGTGGACCTCGAAGGCTTTCAGGGCGTGCGCGTCGTAGGCCGTGACGAAGATGACGACGGGCAGCGCCTCGGGGTCGAGGGCGCGCAGCACGTCGAAGCCGTCGAGCTCCGGCATCTGGACGTCGAGGAAAAGGAGATCCGGCTTCGTCTCCCTAAGCGCCGTGATCGCCTCGCGTCCGTCCCGGGCCTCGCCGACGAGCGCGACACCCGGCTCCTCCGAAAGCAGCGTGCGGAGCCACTCGCGCGCGAGCGGCTCGTCGTCGACAATGAAGGCCCTGATCTGTTTCATGTTCCCCCCGCTGGCGCCGGCCTCGGCGCCTCGCGCCATGGCATCTCCAGGATCACCTCGAGGCCGCCCCCGACCGCGTTCGCGAGCGTCAGGCGCGACCGGTCGCCGTAGAGCTGGCGGAGCCGGCCGCGCGTGTTCGCGAGGCCCACGCCGCTCTTGACGCGCCCCTCTCTTTCCGAAAGACCGTTTCCGTTGTCGCGCACGCGGATCGTGAGCGCGTTGGCGGTGCGCGAGGCGGCGATCTCGATCACACCGGGGCGCGCGTGGGGCGCGACGCCGTGCTCCAACGCGTTCTCGACGAGCGGCTGCATGACGAGCGTCGGGACGAGGCCGCGCATCGCGTCCGGCTCGAGCGCGTAGCGCACGGTGAGGCGATCCCCGAAGCGCGCCTTCTGGATCGCGAGATACTTCTCCACGAACGCGAGCTCGACCTCCAGCGGCAGCTCCGGCTCGGACGCCGTGTCGAGCGAGAGGCGCAGCAGCTCGGCGAGGCGCGTGAGCATGACGTGCGCGGCCTTCGGATCGCTGTGGATGAGGACGCCGATCGCGTGCAACGTGTTGAAGAGGAAGTGCGGCTGGAGCTGCATGCGCAGCGCCTTCAGCTCGGCGAGCGCGAGCTGACCCTCGAGCGCGACGCGCTGGCGGTCCTTCCGCACGTAGTCGAGCAGGACGAGCCCCCCGACGATGAGGCCATACGTGCCCGCGCCGCGGAAGAAGTACCAGCGAAACGCATCCTGCACCGGACCGGCCGGGGGCGGAGGCGGGACGAGAAGGCGGCGCGGCCCGGGCGGGGCGAGATGGAGCACATGGCTGCCAAGGCCGAAAAGGCCGAAATGCGCGCCGAAGAGCACCATACTCGCGACGAGGTGGACGAGGACGCTCTTTCTCCAGCGCCCTTTCGTGAAAGGAAACCGCCTCACGAGAACGGCGATGACCGGCGTCAGCGCCGCCCACGCGTACCAGGTCAGCGCGGTCGCGCCGATGGAGCGCCCCACCGGGAAGTCCCGGCCGAGGACCGCGCCGAGGATCGCCGACTGCAGCGCATTCGCCGCGATGAGGGCCGTGAAGACGCCGAACACGCCCATGGCGAAGCGCGCGCGGTCGGAAACACCGGGGGCTAGGGCGACCTCCACGCCGGGAATATAGATCCGGGGCCGAGCCGTGGTCACCCGCCGTCGTAAAACGGAGGACCGTAGACACGAACCGGCCCGCCGCACGCACGGCACGCGCTCCCGGCCGATGAGGCGCGGGCGATCCCGCGGCCGACGCCCGGTAAGATGACGCTCCCCATGGACGACATCGAGACTCTGCGGCTGCGCATCGACGAGACGGACCGGCGGCTTCTCGAGACGCTGGCCGCGCGCCTCTTTCACGTGGCGGAGGTCGGTCGCCTGAAAATGAAGGGGGCGCCGTTCCTGCGCGACCTCGACCGCGAGGCGCGGCTCCTCGCGCGCGTCGAGTCCATCGCCCGCGAGCTGGGCCTCGACCCCTTCCGCGCCACGGAGATCTTCCGCGAGGTCATCGCGATGTCCGTGAAGGTCCAAGAGGAGACGCTTCTCGACCGGAAGGTCGCCGAGCGCGCGCTCGGTAACGCGCATTGCGTGTCGTTTCAGGGCGCCGAGGGCGCCTACAGCCACCTCGCCGCGCGGAAGTATTTCGGCGACCGTGAGGGGTCGATCGAGTTCCGCGGCTTCCCGACCTTCGCGCGCGCCCTGCGCGAGGCGGAGGCGGGCGCGGCGGGGTATGCCTTTCTCCCGATCGAGAACACGACGGCGGGCTCGATCAACGAGACGTACGACCTCCTCCGGCACACGGAGCTGAAGATCGTGGGCGAGGAGATTCTCGAGGTGCGCCACTGCCTCCTCGGGCTCTCCGGAGCGTCCCTCCTCGGCATCACGCGCGTCGTCTCGCATCCGCAGGCGCTCGCCCAGTGCAGCCGCTTCCTCGCCGAGCTCACCGGCGTGACGGCGGTTCCGTTCGTCGACACGGCGGAGGCCGCACGGCACGTGAAAGAGACGGGCGACGCGACGCTCGCGGCGATCGCTTCCGAGGAAGCCGGGCAGCGCCACGGCCTCGAGATCCTGAGCCGCGACGTCTCCGACCAGGACGAGAACTGGACGCGCTTCGTGGTCGTCTCCGCGCTCGCGCTGACGCCGGACCCGCGCATTGCGACGAAGACGTCACTCGTGTTTTCAACGCCCCACCGGCACGGCGCCCTCGCGCACTGCCTGAATCTCCTCGATGCACACGGCCTCAACCTCACGAAGCTCGAGTCGCGCCCCGTGCCGCGCCATCCGTGGGAGTATCTTTTCTACGTGGACTTCGAAGGCGCCGAGACCGAGGATGCCGCGGCACGGGCGGTCGCCGCGCTTTCCGCCGAGTGTCCCTACCTGAAGGTGCTCGGGTCCTACCCGGCCCGCACGACGAAGAAGGGCCGTGTCGACCGCCTCCCCGAGAGCACGCCGTGATCGTCCTTCTCGACGCCGCCCTCACGACGAACGCCGCCGCCGAGCGCGTTCTTCTCGCCACGCTGCGCGGCTTGCCCGACATCGAGGTCCGCGTGCACCGCGTCGTGGGCGCCGAGAAAACGGTCACCGAGGTCTACCTCATCGGCGACACGCATCGCCTCGTCCTCGAGGACATCCGAAACCTGCCCGGCGTCGAGCGCGTCGTGCGCGTGTCCGAGGAGTACCGCGTCCTCGGGCGCCACAAGGACGACCGGCGCGCGAGCGGCTTCACGTACAACGGCGTGGCGTTCTCGCAGGACAACCTGCACGTCTTCGCGGGCCTGTGCGCCGTCGATACGAACGAGAACGTCGAGGCGATGTTCCGGGCGCTTCAGGGCTTCTCTCAGACCACGACGCGCATGGGCGCGTACAAGCCGCGGACGAGCCCCTACGCGTTCCAGGGTCACGGCAAAAGCTGCCTGCCGGACGTCTTCACGCTCGCGGGTAAGTACGGTATCCGCGTCATCGCGATGGAGGTGACGCACGAGAGCCACGTGGACGAGATCGCCGAGTGCCTCGAGAAGACGGGAAAGCCCACGGGCGTCATGCTCCAGATCGGCACGCGCAACATCCAGAACTTCGAGCTCCTGAAGGCCGTCGGCCGGCAGCCGGAGTTTCCCGTGCTCGTCAAGCGCGGCTTCGGCATCACGCTGAACGAGTCCCTCAACGCGGCCGAGTACCTCGCGAGCGAGGGCAAGTCGCAGATCATCTTCGGCCTGCGCGGCGTCAAGACGAACCTCGGCGACCCGCACCGCAACCTCGTGGACTTCGCGCACGTGCCCGTCATCAAGCGCCTCACGCGCCTTCCCGTCTGCATCGACCCGTCGCACTCCGTCGGTTCGCGCGAACGCGCGCCGGACGGCATCCTCGACCTCATGCACGTCACGGCGCAGGGCGTCGTCGCGGGCGCGAACATGGTGCTCGTGGACTTCCACCCGAATCCTCTGAAGGCGCTCGTGGACGGCCCGCAGGCGCTGCACCTTTCGGAGCTCGGCTGGTTCCTCGAGGACGTCGCCCTCGCGCGCGAGACCTACGAGAAGCGCCGCGCGCTCGCAAAGCGGCACGCGGCCGCGGGATGAGCGCCGGCACTCCAGGCGCGGTTCCGGCCTCGACCTTTGCCGAGCGCTTCCGGATTCGCGCGAGCGAGATGGGGCCCGACGCGCGGCTGCGCCTCCCCGCCCTCTTCGACCTCTTCCAGGAGGCCGCCGGAAACCACGCGACGGCGCTCGGCTGGGGCTCGGACGTGCTTCTCCTTCGCGGCCAGACGTGGATCCTGTCGCGCCTCACGCTGAAGCTCGCGGCTCTGCCCGCGTGGCGCGAGGAGATCACGGTCGAGACGTGGCCCACGGGCGTGCATCGCCTCTGGGCGCTGCGCGAGTTTCGCGTCGCGGCTGCGGACGGGACCGAGCTGGCGCGCGCCACGTCGGGCTGGATCCTCCTCGCGGTCGCGACCAAGCGCCCGCTCAGGCAGGCACCCGAGGTGACGGAGATCGCGAAGGCGTCGCCGCCGCGTCTGATTCCGGACGCGTTCGAGCCGCTCGCCGCTCCGGAGGAAGCTGCCGCCGTGCCGGGCACGCCGTCTCGCGTGACGCGCTACGACCTCGACCTCAACGAGCACGCGAACAACGTCACGATCCTGCGCGCGCTCCTCACGGCGCTTCCGCGTGCGGCCGCTCCGCCTCTCACCTTCGAAGCTGACTTCAGAGGGGAAGCTTTCGAAGGCGATGTGCTGCTCGCGCATGTCCAGGAAGTCGCGGGAGCGACCCGCGTCCTCCTCTCCCGCGAGACCGACGGGAAGGAAGTCGCGCGGGCGGTGCTCGCCTCTTCCGTCTAGCGCTTGCCGGCCGCCTTCGCGGGAGTCCGGAACGCCTCGACCCGCTTCTCGAGCTCGTCAACGGCGGCGACGGCCTGCGCCGTCGGCGCGTCGTCCGCGCTTTCGATGGTCTCGTAGAGCCCGAGGAGCAGCGCCTCCAAAGAGCCGCGATCCCTCGGGGCCGCAGCACTCGTCTTCACGTTCACGCGCACCGCATCCAGCCTGTCGAGCGCGGCCGTGATCCGGCGCGCGAGCGCGAGTTGCGCGGCGAGGTCGGCGGGGGACATCGTTACGCGTGGGTCCATCTTCACCGTCAGGGGCCGCGTGATCACCTTCCCGTCCGCGGCGAGCTTCACGGTGTACGTGCCCGGTAGGACGAACGGACCGAGCGGCTCCCGCGGCGTGTCGCCCGCGATTGCCGAGATCGGGTACTCGTGCTCTCGCACGGGCGGCGGCGGGAAGCGCAGGTCCCACACGAAGCGATGCATGCCGGGCGCGGCCGAGAGGATGCGTGGCGGGCGCACCCAGTACGCGGGTACGACGAGCGGCTCCACGAGCGGGTCGGGCTTGTCGTCGCTCGCGTACCGGCGCACGAGGGCGCCCTTCTCGTCGAGAATTTCGAGCGCAATCGCCGCCTGCGGTTTCGCCGCAAGGACGTAGTCGACGATCGCACCGTCCGGCGGGTTCTGGCCCACGGGCTCCTCGGGAGGGAGCGGCGTGTCCGTGTTGCGGCTCCTTCGCACGCGAACGGCGGTCTGCGGCTCGAAGAGGAACGGAGCGCCCACGACGGTCGCCGCCGTCCTGGCGTCGAGCTGCCGGAGCGGCGTCACGTCGTCGAGGATCCAGAAGCCGCGGCCGTGCGTAGAGGCGACGAGGTCGTCGCCGTGGACGACGAGGTCGCGGATGGACGTGGCCGGCATGTTGAGGCGGAGCGGCTGCCAGTTCTCGCCGTCGTCGAACGAGACATGGACCATGCGCTCCGTTGCGGCGTAAAGGAGGCCCTTCCGCGCGGGGTCTTCCCGGACAGCGTTCACGGGATCGTCGGGAAGGCCCTTCACGATCTCCTTCCACGTCTTCCCGCCGTCGTGCGTGCGGTAGACGTGCGGCCTGAGGTCGTCGAGGCGAAAGCAATTGACGGCCGCGTAGGCCGTGAGGTCGTCGAACGGTGAGGCGTCGATGAGCGACACCTTGCTCCAGGCCGTGAGGGCGGCCGGCGTCACGTTCGCCCACGTTCTCCCGCCGTCCGCCGTGCGGTGGATGAGGCCGTCGTCGGTGCCCGCCCAGATCACGTTCACGTCCTTTTTCGCGGGCGCCACGGTGTAGATGACGCCGCGGCGCGGCTGCTTCGCCATCTCGGGCTTGCGGTAGACGCCGATCGAGTCCGGGACGTCGGCAATCTCCCGCGAAAGGTCGGGGCTCACGACGTCCCAGCTCCTGCCGGCGTTCGCGGTCCGAAAGAGCACGTTGCCCGCATAGAAGAGGAGGTGCGGGTCGGCTGGCGAGAAGATGACCGGCGCCGTACGCAGGAACCGGTAGGTTCCGCGGGCAGGCGCGGGCGAAACGTCCTGCACGTCGCCCGTCGAGTGGCGGAAGCGCGTGAGCTTTCCGCCGTAGACGACGTCGGGGTCGAGCGGGTCCGGCGCGACGTACCCGTACTCCTCCGCGCCGACGGGGTGCCAGTCGCGGAAGCTGATCGCGCCGCCGTCGCCCCGGCTCGCAATCGCGACCGAGCCGCTCTCCTGCTGGCCGCCGTAGACCCAGTACGGAAAGCGGTCGTCCGTGGAGACGTGGTAGAGCTGCGCCGTCGGCTGGTTGTACCAGCTGCTCCACGTCGCGCCCGCATTCACGGAGATCGTCGCGCCCTGGTCGGACGCGAGGAGGATCACGTCGGGGTTCTCCGGGTGAAGCCAGATCGTGTGGTAATCGTCGCCGCCCGGCGCGCCCTTCACCGGCGTGAACGTCTTCCCGCCGTCCGTCGAGCGGTAGGTCGAGGTGTTGGCCGCCCAAACCTCGTCGCGGTTCTTCGGATGCGCGCGCACCTCGGCGAAGTCGCCGCCCCGACCCCACACGCGCGTCTCGCCATTCACGCGCGTCCATCTCTCTCCGGAATCGTCCGAAACGTAGATTCCGCCTTTTTCGGGCGACGCGTCCACCGTGGCGTAGAGGCGCCGCGGGTCGACCGGTGACACGCTGAAGCCGATGCGCCCGAGCCCCTCGGCGGACGTCGGCAGGCCCTGCGTGAGCTTCTTCCACGTCGTGCCGCCGTCCGCGCTCTTGAAGAGGCCGCTCTCGGGCCCCTGCCACTCGCCGTTCTCCCACGGGCCCTGCCGCGCGGCCCATAGCACGGCGTAGACGACCTCGGGGTTTGACGGGTCGAGCGCCACGGCCGAGGCGCCCGTGTTCTCGTCCTTGTAGAGGACCCTCGCCCACGTCTTCCCGCCGTCCGTGGACCGAAAGACGCCGCGCTCGGCGTTCGCGCCGTACGGATGGCCGAGGACGGCCGCGTAAACGCGGTCCGGATCACGCGGGTGGACGGCGAGGCCCGCGATCTGCTGGGCGTCGCGAAGGCCGAGATGCGTCCACGTCTTTCCGGCGTCCGTGGACTTGTAGATCCCGTCGCCGACGGAGAGGTCCGGCCGCTGCAGGCCTTCGCCGCTTCCGACGTACAACGTGTCGGGGCGCGACGGCGCAACGGCGAGGGCGCCGATCGAGCCCGTCGGCTGATCGTCGAAAACCGGCGTCCACACGCGTCCCGCGTCCGTCGTCTTCCAAACGCCGCCGTTGTTCGCGGCGATGTAGAAGACGTTCGTGTTTCCTGGGATGCCGCTCGCGGCGACGGTGCGCCCGCCNNGCGAAAGGCAGGATCGAGAGACGACGACGGGACGGGCTCACGGACACCTCCGGCGGATTCCGAGAGTGTAGTGGGCGCGGCACGGGCGCGGAGCACCGCATGTTCCTCGCGCGCTGAAGCAGCGTGCGAAGCTACTCTGCCGGCATCGCCGTTCCCCAGTAATTCGCGTCAGCGAGCGCGGCCTTGACATATAAACGTTCCTTGATATATTGAAGTCGTGGCGGCTCTCCTTCCGGCCCGCATGCTCGAGCGCCCTGCCGACGTCGCGCGGCTTGCGCGCGTCTTCCACGCCCTGTCGGACGAGACCCGCCTGAGGATCGTCGGCAAGCTCCTCGGCGGCGAGAAGTGCGTCTGCAACCTGACGGACGCCCTGGACGCGGGCCAGTCGCGACTCTCGTTCCACTTGAAAGCGCTGAAGGACGCCGGCCTCGTGACCGACCGCCGCGCTGGCCGATGGATCCATTATTCGCTGAACCCGGGGACTCTCGCCGAGCTCCAGAACTTCGTCGGGACGGTTCAGGAGGATGCTGCCCGGCTCGACGCCGCGCAGTGTTGCGAGGAGAAGAAGACGTCGCTGGGGCAGCTTTACGGCATTTCGCTGTTCTAAGCATCAAGTATTTTTGATTCATTGGAGAACCCCATGGTGGAAACGAGCATCGAGTGCCCGCACCGAAGCGCTTGAACATCTTCGAGCGCTACCTCACCCTCTGGGTGGCTCTCTGCATGATCGCTGGCGTGACCATCGGCAAGGTCCTGCCTGGTCTGACCGACGCGATCCGCGGGCTCGAGTTCGGCAAGGGCAGCCAGATCAACGTCGCGATCGCCCTCCTGATCTGGCTGATGGTTTATCCGATGATGCTCAAGATCGACCTCACGAGCATCGCCGGCGTTCGCAGAAAGCCGAAGGGCCTCCTCGTGACGCTCTTCGTGAACTGGCTCGTCAAGCCTTTCTCGATGGCCCTTCTCGCTTGGCTGTTCTTCAAGCACGTCTTCTCCGGGCTCATCTCGCCGGAACTGGCCGACCAGTACATCGCCGGCGCGATCATCCTCGCGGCGGCCCCCTGCACGGCCATGGTCTTCGTCTGGTCGTACCTCACGGACGGCGACCCGGCCTACACGCTGGTCCAGGTCTCCCTGAACGACCTCATCATGCTCGTCCTGTTCGCGCCGATCGTCACCCTCCTGGTGAGCGGCGCGAGCAACCTGACCGTGCCCTTCAGGGTCCTCGTCTACAGCGTCGTCACGTTCATCGCCATCCCGCTGGTCCTGGGGAGCGTCAGCAGGACGTTCCTCCTCCGTGCGAAGGGGATCGAGTGGTTCGAGACCCGCTTCCTGGTCTTCTTCCACCCGGTCACGGTCCTCGCGCTTCTCGCGACGCTCGTCCTCATCTTCGCCTTCCAGGCCGACAACCTCCTGACACACTGGCTCCATGTCGTCCTGATCGCCATCCCGCTCCTGATCCAGGTCTACTTCAACTCCGGACTNNGGCGCGCTCATCGGCGCGAGCAACTTCTTCGAGCTCGCGGTGGCGACCGCCATCGCCCTCTACGGCCCGGGCTCGGGTGCGGCGCTCGCCACGGTCGTCGGCGTCCTCGTCGAGGTGCCCGTCATGCTTTCCGTCTGCTCGTTCTGCAACAGGACGCGCGGCTGGTTCCCCGCCGGGAGTCCCGCGATCGGCGGTGCGGCGTGAGCGCCTTTCCGAAGCCCCGCGTTCTCGTCCTCTGCACGGCCAACTCCTGCCGCTCGCAGATGGGTGAGGGGTGGCTGCGGCACGACCTTGGGGACCGGATCGAGGTGCATTCCGCCGGGACGCGGCCTTCCTTCGTGCATCCGCTCGCGATCCGCGTCATGGGTGAGGCGGGAGTTGACATCTCGTCGCACACCAGCAAGTCCGTCGAAAGCCTAAAGGCCCTCCCCTTCGACCTTGTTGTGACGGTCTGCGATTCGGCGCGCGAGGCCTGTCCGATCCTGCCGGGAGCGCGAAAGACCCTCCATCAGGCCTTCGAGGATCCGGGCCTTGCCGGTGACGGCGAGGACGCCCTGCCTGTCTTCCGGCGCGTGCGCGACGAGATCCGCGCCCGGCTCGTTCCTCTCGTCGCGGCGGAGCTGAAATGAGCGAGACACTCTCCCTTCCCTCTTACAAGCCCGCAGAAGCCCCGGCGGCCGGCCTGCGCCCGCGGACGCTCCTCCTACACCTCGCGGCCCTCGCCGCATGGGCCGGGGCCTACGCCGTGAACGAAGACGTCTCGCAGCTCATCACGTTTCGTCTCCTCGGCTTCACGCCCGCGACGCATCTCGGCGCGGCGGTCGAGTTCTTCGTGTTCGAGGTCCCGAAGGTCCTTCTCCTCCTCACGCTCGTCGTCTTCGTCGTCGGCATCGTGAGGAGCTTCTTCACCCCGGAGAGGACGCGGAGCCTTCTGGCCGGGCGGCGAGAGGCTGCCGGGAACGCCCTCGCATCGCTCCTCGGCGTCGTCACGCCGTTCTGCTCGTGCTCGGCGGTCCCGATGTTCATCGGCTTCGTGACCGCCGGCGTGCCGCTCGGCGTGACGTTCTCGTTCCTCGTTGCCGCGCCGATGGTCAACGAGGTCGCGCTCGCGCTTCTTTTCGGCCTCTTCGGCTGGAAGGTCGCGGGGCTCTACCTCGGCACCGGCCTCCTGATCGCCGTCGCATCCGGCTGGATCATCGGGCGTCTGAAGCTCGAGGGGTGGGTGGAGCCCTGGGTCTATCGAACCCGTGCTCCCATCGAGGGCATGGCGGGCGAGAGGCCCGGCTGGGAGCGGCGTCTCGCGATCGGACGCGAGGAGGTCCGCGAGATCGTCGGAAAGGTCTGGCTGTACGTCATCGCCGGGATCGCCGTCGGCGCCGGGATCCACGGCTGGGTGCCCGAGAACTTCATGGCGTCGATCATGGGCAAGGGCGCCTGGTGGTCCGTGCCTCTCGCCGTCCTGATCGGGATCCCGATGTACTCGAACGCCGCGGGAATTCTCCCGGTCGTGCAGGCGCTCCTCGGCAAGGGGGCCGCGCTGGGCACGGTCCTCGCGTTCATGATGTCGGTCATCGCCCTATCGCTCCCGGAGATGGTGATCCTGCGAAAGGTCCTCACCCCGCGCCTCATCGCGGTCTTCGTAGGCGTCGTGGGAACGGGAATCCTCGTCGTCGGATACCTTTTCAACGCGCTTCTCTGAGGTCACGGCACATTTGATGCAGCTGAATCAGAGCGCGGGGCGTCGACGTGCGATCAAGCTGAATGTGGCTGAAAAGGCCACTTCGTGAGCGCACCTTAAGCCCAAGAAGGGCGGGAGTTGCTGATGCGCCCCGCCTCCAACCGAGAGGAGTTCTCCATGACGTCTCCGCGCAAATTGACGCGCCTCTTCCCCGTCGTCCTCGTCCTCGCCCTCGCGGCGCCCGCAGCCGCCGCAGATCTCTTCCCGCCGGTCGTCTCGCCGGCAGCTCTCGCGGACCGCCTCGCGGCCGCGCCCGGGAGCGTCCTGCTGCTGGACGCGCGCCCCGCGATGAAGGCGTTTCTCGCGGGCCACCTGCCAGGCGCGCAGTCCGTCGTCGTCGACAGCTTCCGGTCGACGGCCGGCGGCGTGCCCGGAACGCTCTTTCCGTGGGAGACGATCCAGCTCGTCGCCCACCGTCTGGGAGTCACGGGCAACATCCCCGTCGTCGTGTACTCCGAGGAGAGCGACGTCGATGCGACCTATGTCGCATCGGTCCTCCGCGTGGCCGGTGTGAAACAGGTCTCGGTCCTCGACGGCGGCTTCGAGCGCTGGACGGCCGAAAAGCGTCCCGTGACCGCCGAGCGCAAGCCGGTCGCGGCCTCGACCGAGGCCTTCGCGCCCCGGCCGGCCGACCTCGTCGCGATCGGCGAGGTGAAGAAGGCCGTCGAGACGAAGAGCGCCGTCCTCCTCGACGCGCGCCCGGTCGAGGCCTACAACGCGGGCCACCTGCCCGGCGCGAAATCGCGCTTCTGGAAAAAAGACATCGTCCCGGACGGCCAGCCGAACGCCGGTTCCTTCCGCCCCGAGGCCGATGTGAAGGCCGAGCTCGAGGCCGCGGGCGTGACCGCCGCGACGCCCGTCATCGTCTACTGCAATACGGGCCAGCAGGCTTCGGAGCTCTTCTACACGCTCCGGTACCGCCTCGGCTATCCGAACGTCCGCCTCTACAACGGCTCCTGGCTCGAATGGTCGATCACGCCCGGGCTGCTGAAGGAAGTCACGCCCCCGCCCGCGTCCTGAACCGTCCGCCACCGATGAACCGCGGGCCCACGAGGCCCGCCTGTGAGAGGAGCCGACCCCTCATGTTGAAACGAATGATCATCACGCTCTTCGTGGCCGTTGCGCTCGTCGTCGCCGCCACTTTGTTCGCGGCCCCCGCGACCACCGGCAAGATTCTCGCCGTCGACGCCGGCTCGGTCCGGATCGCGATCGATGGCGAGAAGCCCTCCTGGATAAAGGAGGGCGCGCCGGTGAAGTTCAAGGACGGCGTCGGCAAGATCCTCGAAGTCTCCGCCGAGGGCGTCACGCCGGCCGTCATCACCGTCAAGACGAAGAAGGCTTCCGAGATGAAGGCCGGAGAGGCCATCTCCTTCGAGAAGGGGAAGGCCGTGTCGGGGTGCTAGGACCGGAAACTTCCACGTAGCCGCCGGCGTGCGGGTCGTCTCGGCGGCGGCGCGGCGAGGAACGTCACCATGAAAGAAGAGATCACCCGAAGGCGTTTCCTCGGAACCGCCGCCACGCTGGGCGCCGGGGCCGCCGCGGTTCCCGCCGCGGCAAGCCCGCCCGTCCACCCACCGGGATGGACTGGCACCGCACGGGTCGAGAAGATCGCAACGACCTGCGAGATGTGTTTCTGGCGATGCGGCATCCTCGCCTCGGTGTCGGGCGGCAAGGTCGTGCGGGTCGAGGGAAATCCCGACCATCCCCAGAGCCAGGGCCGCCTGTGCGCCCGCGGAAACGCGGGGACTGGGCTGCTCTACGACCCGGACCGGTTGAAGACCCCGCTGCTGCGCACCGGAGAGCGCGGCGAAGGACGCTTCAAACCCGTCGGCTGGGACGAGGCGCTCGACTTTCTCGCCGGCCGGCTCGTGAAGCTCCGCGAGGAGCACGGCCCGGAAAGCCTCGCCTTCTTCCCGCACGGCAACGGCGCGCGGTTCTTCGCCACCTTGATGCGCGCCTACGGCACCCCGAACAGCGCCGAGCCGTCGTTCGCCCAGTGCCGCGGTCCGCGGGAGGTGGGCTACTCGCTGACGTTCGGGCAGGGTCTCGGCTCCCCCGAGCCGGTCGATCTCGAAGAGGCGCGGCTCGTCGTCCTGATCGGCAGCCATCTGGGCGAGAACGTGTTCACCTCCCAGATCACCGCGTTCGCCACGGGTCTCGCGCGCGGCGCGAAGCTGATCGCGGTCGACCCGCGCTTCTCGACCGCCGCGTCGAAGGCCGACTGGTGGCTGCCGATCCGGCCGGGCACCGACATCGCGCTCCTTCTCGCGTGGATGAACGTCCTGATCGTCGAGGGTCTCCACGACAAGGAATACATCAACACGTACGCCGCAGGGTTCGACCGTCTCGCGGACCACGTCCGGGAATTCACGCCGGAATGGGCCGAGGCGATCACGGAAATCCCCGCCGGGAAGATCCGCGAGACGGCGCGGGCGATGGGCAAGGCGAAGCCGGCCGTCGCCGTCCACCCCGGGAGGCACGTCACCTGGTACGGCGACGACACGCAACGCGCCCGGGCGATGGCCATCCTCACGGCGCTCCTCGGCAGCTGGGGACGGAAGGGCGGCCTCTTCCTTCCCACGCCGATCGCGCGCGGGAGCTTCGACCTCCCGGACTTCCCGGAGTCGAAGCGGGGACGGGCCGACGGCGCCGGGACGCGCTTCCCGCTCGCCGTCGAGGAGCTGGGAGTCACGAACGGCCTGATCGACGCGACCCTCTCGGGCGACCCCTACCCGATCAAGGCCTGGATCGTCTACGGGCAGAACATGCTCGAGAGCATCCCGCAGCCGGCCCGGACGGTCGAGGCGATCGGAAAGCTGGACCTGATGGTCGTCGTCGACGTGCTGCCCGTCGACCAGATCAGGTACGCGGATCTCGTCCTGCCCGAAGCCACCTATCTCGAGCGCTACGACCCACCGACGATCGTGGAATCCGCCAAGCGGCCGTTCATCGCGGTCCGCTCGCCGGCGTGCGAGCCCCTCTTCGAGTCGAAACCGGGCTGGTGGATCGCCAAAGAGCTGGCAAAGAGGCTCAAGCTGGAGGCCTTCTTCCCCTGGGAGACGCCCGAACAGCATCTCGGGACGATTCTCGCTCCGACCGGGTTCGGCGTGCGGGAGCTCGTGAGCCGCGGGGCGGTGGCCTTCCCGGGCAAGCCGTACCTCGAGGATCGCCCCCCGGGTGAGCGCTCGTTCGACACGGCGAGCGGAAAGATCGAGCTCTACTCCGAGGCTCTCGCGAAGATCGGTGCTGATCCGCTGCCACGCTACACGCCGCCTGTCGAGCCGCCCCGGGGGTTCCTGCGGCTCATCTACGGGCGCGCGCCGGTGCATTCCTTCGCGCGAACCCAGAACAACGAGGCGCTCAGTGCCCTGATGCCCGAGAACGAGGTCTGGCTGCATGTGAGCGTCGCCCGCGACTGGGGGGTGACCGGGGGTCAGCGCATCGTGCTCGAGAACGCCGAGGGCGTGAAGAGCAGTCCGGTCCGGGTCAAGGTCACGGAGGGGATCCGCACCGACTGCGCCTACCTCGTCCACGGTTTTGGCCAGCGGTCGCGAGCCCTTCGGCGCGCCTTCGGCCGCGGCGCATCCGACAACTCGCTGATGAGCCGGGTGAGCGTCGATCCGTTGACGGGCGGGACCGGGATGCGCGTGAACTTCGTGCGGGCCGCCAAGGCGTGAAGGGAGAGGATCGTGGCCAGATACGCAATGGTGACGGACCTGCGCAAGTGCGTCGCCTGCCAGGCCTGCACGGTGGCGTGCAGCGCCGAGTGGGAGGTCCCGGCCGGACACGGGCGAACGCACGTTCGAACGACCCCGCTCGCCGGGGCCTTCCCGAACCTGATGTCCAGCCCACACGTGGGTCAATGCAACCAGTGCGATCGCCCGCCTTGCGTCGAGCCGTGCCCCTCGGGCGCGACGTATCAGGACGCCGGCGGCATCGTCCGCGTCGACGGCGATCTCTGCATCGGCTGCGGTTTTTGCGTCGACGCCTGCCCCTACGAGGCCCGGTACATCAACCCGCGCACGAAGAAAGTCGACAAGTGCGACTTCTGCCGGCCGCGCATCGAGCGCGGAGAGGAGCCCGCGTGCGTGGCGACCTGCACGGCCGGCGCCAAGTACTTCGGCGATCTCGAGGACCGCGACAGCGAGGTGTCCCGGCTCGTGTTCCGCGAAGGTGCCCGCCGGATGGAGACCCGGACGGTCGCCGTGGGCCCCAACGTCTTCTATCTTGGGCGGGCGGAGCACCTCGACCTGGTCCTGAGCAGCTTCCCGCCCCGGCCCCCGCGCCTTCTCACCGCCGGCGAGGCATGGACGAAGCTCCTGAGGCCGCTCGTGCTCGTCATGGTGGGAGCGACGTTCGCGGGCCAGGCCGTGGCGTTCTTCACGCAGCTCCGCAAGGGGGAGGGCGACTTTGAAGAGTGACGCCATTCCGCTCGCGCCACTGCCGCTCACCGCTGATCAGGCCGAGACGATGCTCCAGCGGCAGATCAAGAAGCATCACGTGGCGATCATCCTCCTGCACTGGTTCAACGCGGTGACGTGGATCCTCGAGGTCGCGACCGGAGCGGCGCTCGTCTCCTCTCGCCTCTTTCGCGTCACCCCGGACTGGTACCTCGCGATCCTCAACGGCCTGTTCGGCACGCGGGGCAATCTCCTGCGCTTCCACGTCGCTCTCGGCCTCGTCTGGATCGGCGTCTTCCTGGTTTACGGCCTCTTCGGTTTCCGCACGTATCTGCGCGGCGAGGTTCTGAAGAAGGAGATCGCCCTCGATCGGGACGACGTGCGCTGGCTGGTCGTCCGCGCCCTCCGGATCCTCGGACGCAGCGACGAAGCGCTCCCTCTCCAGGGGGTCTACAACGCCGGACAGAAGCTCTTCTCCATGGTGGTCTACGCGATGCTGCCGGTCGTGATGGGAACCGGCGTGATCATGGCCTTCAGGCTGTTCTCGCCCCGGGTGGTGGGTTGGGCGGTGGTCCTCCACTTCGCCGCCGTCGGAGCGGTCGTGGCCGGACTCGTCATCCACGTGTACATGGGAGCCGTGTTCCCGGAAGAGAAGCCCGCCTTCTTCTCGATGTTCACCGGGACGGTCGACGAGCTCTTCGCCTACAACCATCACTTCAAGTGGTGGAGGGAAGTGAAGATGGAGCAACTGGCCTGGGGTCGGCAGCGCGAGCCGGCGGCGGAGGCGGTCAGTATGGAGGCCCCGGTGAGCGGTGAAGAAGCCGCGCAAGAACCCCCGGGCTGAGCGGCCGTGGCGATGTGAGAGGCCCCTTCGTCTTCTTTCTGGCCCTCTCGGGGCTGCTCGCCGGCTGCGGCCGGGCGTCGAATCGAGGAGAGGGGTGCATCAATTGCCACGGCGGCCTCGAGGCCGCCTCCCGCTCGCATTCCGGCTGCGTCTCGTGTCACGGAGGCGACGCGGCGGCGGCCGCCAAGGTGGCGGCACACCGGGGAATGCACGGGAGCGGCAATCCCTCGAGCCCCGACCGCTGGCAGCTCGCGTGCGGCTCCTGCCACCGCGATCAGGTCGACCGGATGACGAGCAGCCAGATGTTCACGAACGCGGGGATGATCGGGCAGATCCAGGCCACCTGGGAGGGCGAGCGGCCGGGCATCGTCTTCGGCGCGCAGGACGGGCGCCGGTATCGCCCCGACGGTTCCGAGATCGCGATCGCTTCGGTCGCCGGCCTCGACAACCTCTCGGGCGAGCTCTACCGCAAGTTCTGCTCTCGCTGTCACCTCGCCATGGCGGACGACGATCCGGCCGCGCCCGGCCATCCCGCGGGCTGCGCGGCCTGCCATTTCCCCTACGGCGAAGGGGCGACGTATCAGGCTGGCGACAAGACGGTCCGCGGTCAGGGCCCCCACAGCGCCACCCATGCCCTTCAAGGGCTGCCTCCGATGGAGGCCTGCGGGCGCTGCCACCACCGGAGCGGCCGGACGGCGCTCACCTATCAGGGGCTCATGGACGGCAACAACGCGCTCGTTCCGACGAGGCGAGGGCTGGCGGGGCCGGTGAAAGGCAGCGAGGAGCGCTCGTTCACGCACATCGCCGCGGACGTTCACTTCGAAGCCGGCATGGAGTGCATCGACTGTCACACCTCGCGCGAAACGATGGGAGACGGCTATGCCCACGCGGACATGGAGGGGCAGCTCGAGATTCGCTGCGAGGACTGCCACGGCGACGCGAAGCGGGCGCCGCGCTTCGTCGAAGTGACGCGCGAGAGTGACGCTCCCGTTCGCGAGTCGCGCCCGTACGCCCACCCCGTGAGCCCCGGCACGCGGATGGCCCTGACCGGCAAGGGGCGGCCGTATTCGAACGTCTTCGAGAGCAAGGGCCAGGTGGTGCTCGCGATCAAGCGGACCGGCAAGCTCCTGCGGAGCCCTGTCATCACCGGAACCCCCGCGCATACGATCGCCGGCCACGAGCGGATGGAGTGCTCCGCCTGCCACTCGCGTGCGGTGCCCCAGTGCTTCGGCTGCCACACGAGCTACGACAAGCGGGCCTCGAGCTGGGACGTCATCAAGGACGAGGACACCCCGGGAGAGTTCAGCGAGACCGAGGACACCCGCACCCTTTACCCGTTTCCTCTGGCGGTCAACGGCCGCGGCGGCATCTCGCCGGTGACCCCCGGCTGTCAGACGTTCGTGACGGTGATCGAGGCGGACAGCCGCCGCTCGAAGGACGAGGCGGTGGCCCGCTATCGGGGAAAGCCGCAGCTGCGCTTCGCGCCCTTCTACTCCCACAACACCGGCCGCCGGGCTGTGGGGTGCGCCGAGTGCCACGGCGATCCGGCATTCCTGGGTTTTGGGCAGCACGTCGTGGAGCGGGGCGCCATTCGCAGCACGCTCCTCTGCGAGCGCAACCCGAATAAGGCGCTCGACGGGTTCCTCTCGATGGAGGCCGGCCGCGTCGTCTCCCACGCGGCGATCTCACGGGTGGGAGCCCGGCCCCTGAAGCACGAGGAGGTGTTCGGCGTCCTCGCGGTCAATCTCTGTCTCGTCTGCCATGAAAAGGCCGACGACCCCATCTACCGAACGAGGCTCGACCATGGTGCATTGGACGACGCTCTTCATCGCCGCCTGCTGGCTGCTAGGCGGTAGCGCGGCCCGGCTCGCGGGCGCGAGTCCCGGCTCGGCGGAAACCGGGCCGGCGCCGGCGGCCGCTTGCCTGCGCTGCCACGAGCCGGCTCGAGGCGTGCTCTCCGGTTCCATGGCCACCCGGTCGGGCGAGCGTCAGTTCGCGCGCCGCGCGTTCGGAGCCGAGGGAGACCGCTTCTTCGCGGGAGCCTGCGCCGGGTGCCATGTCGTGGCGTGCGCCGATTGCCACGGCGAAGACCCGCATCGCGCCGGGCGGCCCAGGAACGAGGCCTGCCTGCGTTGTCATCGCGGCTACTCGGCCGGCTGGGAGTACGAAGGCCGGGCGCCTCGCGAGGATCACGCCCGCTATCGGCGCGGGGCGACGGCTCAGGGAGAGCCGTTCCTGAAGCTGCTCCCCGATGTTCACTTCGAGCGCGGGATGAGCTGCGCGGACTGCCACACGATGAAGTCCCTGCAGGAAGGGAAACGCGCCGCAAAGGGCTGCCGGGACTGCCACTCGCCGGCGGCGTCCGCGAGCCCGGAGCATGCGATCGCGGCCCATCTCGAGAAGCTGTCCTGCGTCGCCTGCCACGCGGCATGGGCGCCTCAGGAGTACGGGACGTTCCTGATCCGGCCCGCGACCGGGGAACAGGAAGAAGCCTTCGCTCCCTTTCCCAAGTGGGGACCTTGGCGCAAGAGCGCCCACCTGAAGCGGCAGGACGTCCCTCCTCTCGGGCTCGACGAGCAGGGCCTCGTGTCGCCGATCCGTCCGCGCTTCCTGCTCTTCGTCACCGACCCGAGAAACGGCGTCGAGAACCGGCTGGTCGCGGCGGAGTGGCGGGCCTTCTCACCGCACACGGTGCGCCGCGGGACGGTCGCCTGCGGCGGCTGCCACGACAACCGGCGGCGCTTCCTCCTCGAGCGGGACGCCGAGCGGCTCTATCAGCTCGAGAGAGACGGTCTGCCGCTCCGGTCGTACTGGAACCGCGACGGGCAGACCGTCGTCAACGGCTTGTTCTTCCCGCCCGAACGCTACGAACGGATGAACATCAAGTCCCCCGAATACGCGCGACAGGTCGTCAACCAATGGCAGAAGCTCCTCGATCACGCCGCTCCGCGCTCGAAGCGCTAGGCCTCTTCTTGCTCGGGGCGGCGGGCCTCTGGCGTTTTCTCACTCCGCGCGCGGGGGCGGGGAGGGGCTCTCGGCCGGAATCCGTCCGGCTCGCCGAGGAGGAGATCCCGATCGACGGCGCGCTCGTCCTGCCCCAGTTCGGCGTCGCCGTGGTACGCGAAGGCGAAGGGCTCTCGGCCCTCGACCTCGGCTGCACCCACCTCGGCTGCACCGTCACCGCGACCGCAAACGGGTTCGCCTGCCCGTGTCACGGGAGCCGCTTCAGCAGCTCGGGTCAGGTGCTCGCCGGTCCCGCGCCGCGCCCGCTTCGCCGGCTGGCGGTCGAAAGGGAAGGGGGCGTCGTGCGCGTGCAGCGCGGACGGGGTGCGGGCGCCGAGGTCCCGGACGCGTTGCGAAACGCCGTCGGGGTCGGGTAGACGTCATGCTCAATGAGCTGGCCAAGCACCTCTTCCCGCGGATGATCCTGAGCGACAACCTCCGGATCAGGTACACGTTCTGTCTCGGGGGCCTCGCCTTCACCTGCCTCATCGTCCTGGCGGGCACCGGCCTTCTGCTCCTCTTCTATTACAGCCCTTCGCCCGGCGGGGCCCACGCCTCGATCCAGTTCCTCGAAAGCGCGGTCTGGGGCGGAGGGTACCTCCGAAGCCTGCATCGACTCGCTTCACACGGTCTGCTGATCCTCGTCGCGTTCCACACGCTTCGGGTGATCCTGACCGGGGCGTTCCAGCGTCCCCGGAAGCTCAACTGGGTCGTCGGCTGTCTCCTGCTTTTCCTGTCAGTCTTCGAGGCTTACACCGGCTACCTGCTGCCGATGGACCAGCTCGCTTACTGGGCCACGCAGACGGGCATGGAGCTGCTGCGGGCGCTCCCGTTCGGTGACGCGGCGCGCGCCGTCCTGGTGCCCGACGCGGTGGGCGGCCCGCTGTCGCTGCTCCGTTTCTTCGCCCTGCACGTGGCGGTCGTGCCGCTCGTCCTGTTCGGTCTCTCGATGCTGCACTTCTTCATCATTCGCCGGCAGAAAGGGCTGCTTCCATACCTGTGAGCGGACTCGTTCACAGCTCCCCGCACCTCTTTCGGCCGCTCAAGCGCTCGCTGCTCGCCGGCCTCGCGCTGCTGCTCCTGCTCGCGGCGTTGGCTCCGGCGCCGCTGGAGATCGCCGCGGACCCAGCGCACCCGCCGAACCCGGCCAAGTCCGCGTGGTTCCTTCTGTGGATCCAGGAGTTGGTGAGTTACGACACGCTGGCCATATACGCGGCCCTCGCGCTCGCCGTCCTGCTGGTGGTACTCCCGTGGCTTCCGATCCGGCCGGTCGAGCAGGCATCCTGGTTCCAGCGTGCGCAGTGGCCGCTCGTCGCGCTCGTTCTCCTCATCTGCTGCGGTCTCGTCGCCCTGACGGCGACAGGCCTCTTCTTCCGGGGGCCCGATTGGCGTCTCGTCTTCCTCTTCTGATCGCGCCGGTCCTCCTGCTCGCGGGAGGTTGCGCGAAGACGAACGCGGAGTTCCACGCCGCCGAGAGCTGCCGGACTTGCCATGCGCCGCATCATCTCGATCGAGGGCCCTGCGCGTCATGTCACGGCGGCGATCCGGCCGCCGCGCGCAAGAAGCTCGCGCACCACCGACTGATCACCGGAAGGGCCGCCGAACACGGCTTGCCGGACTCTCCGGCGGTGACCGAGGGGCGGCGGCGTGTCGACCGCCTCGCGTGCCGAAGGTGTCACACTGCCGACAGCTCGGGCAATCGGCTCGCGACCAATCTCGACCGGATCGCCTGGAGGCGTGATCAGGGCGAGCTCGCGACCTCGATCGGCAAGCCTGTCGAGAACATGCCCAGGTTCGGCCTGGACGAAGGCCAGACGGAGGCGGTGATCGCGTACCTCCTGCGGTCGGCCGATCCGAAGCTCGGAACGACGACGTACCGCGTCCGGTTCTCGAAACGGAGAGCCGCCCGCGACTCGGTCTTCGAGACCCGGTGCGGCGGCTGCCATCGGGCGCTCGCCGCCGTGGGACCGCTGGGAAGAGGATTGGCCGGTCCGAACCTCTCGGGCGTCTTCACGAAGTTCTTTCCCCCCAGTGCACCCGGCAATCGCCTCTGGACTCCGCTCACGCTCGAAAGGTGGCTGGAGAATCCCCGCGTGCTGCGGCCGCGGACGGCAATGCGTCCGGTCCGTCTCGACGCGAGAGATTTCCGAATCCTCGTCGAGGAGCTGGGCGGCGAGCCCGGCGTGTGACCTGCGAAGACACAGCTCGCTTCAACGCGTGAGGATGAGCTTCGCGCCGGCGATCAGGAGAACGAGCGCCAGACTGCGCCTGATTGCCACGGGGCGGAAGTGGCGGCTGCCGAGATGTGAGCCCACGGCCCCCCGGTGCACGATCTCGAAGAGGCGAAGGCGCACCACGCGCGAGTCGTCTTCTCGGCGCACGGCGTCGCGCCATCCGTGCGCGCAGAGGCGGTGTCGCTTGGCCTCGCGACGATCGACACGACGTGCAAATTCGTGACGGACATCCACAAGGAAATCATGCGGTCGCTCGACGACGGCTGCTTCATCGCGCTCCCCGGCCAGGCGGACCACCGCGACGTCGTGGGGTACACGAAAGATCTCGACCCGGCGCGCTACCGCGTCTTCTACCGGCTCGAGGATGTCACGTCCTTCGACTGGTCGCGCGTTCCACGCGCTCAAGTCGTTCTGAGCGGCGCGGGAGTGATCCGGGCGCGACCTCGAAACTTCCATTGACTTCCGGCAGTTATGAACATATGTTCATAACTGCCGGAGGAAAGACCGTCGGCAGAGAGTGCATCGTGCCCAGACCCACGCAGCTTCGCCAGGTCTCGCTCCGGCCCTCGATCAAGTGCTTCAAGCCGATCGGGATCCCGATGCCGGAGCTCGAGATCCTCTCGCTTCAGCTCGACGAGCTGGAGGCCATCCGGCTGACGGATCGGGAAGGTCTCTACCAGGAGGAGGCGGCAACGAGGATGGGCGTCTCGCGCGTGACGTTTGGCCGGATTCTCAGGGAAGCCCACGAGAAGGTGGCCGAGGCGCTCCTGGAAGGGAAGGCGCTCGTCATCGGAGAGGGGCCCGTGAGGTTCGCGCCGGGCTTGCGCGGGGTCTGTGCGGTACATGGAGGTCCCCGCCGGCGCGGCCGCGCCTGCCGGTGCGGCCGTGCTCCCGATTCGGTGCGGCAAGCAGGAACGACGTGAACGAAGGCGGTTTTTTGGCTGCGGCCCGGGAGGAGTGACATGGGCGAGAAAGTGAAAGTCGGAATCGTCATCTGCGGCCGGTACGGCACCTGCGCGGGTGGGAAGTGCTTCCGTGCCCTCCGCGAGCGTGAGGGGGCGTTCGCCGCATATGCCGGGCGCGAGGTGGAGCTCGTCGGCTTCGCGACGTGCGGGGGCTGTCCCGGCGGCAACGTCGAGTACGCCCCCGAGGAGATGAAGAGGAACGGTGCCGAGGTGATCCATCTCGCCACGGGCTTCGTCGTGGGCTACCCGCCGTGCCCATACCTCGACCACTTCGTCCGGATGATTCCGGAGAAGTTCGGTCTGAAAGTCGTCGTCGGGACCCACCCCGTCCCGCAGAAGTACTACCGGATCCACGAGAAGCTGGGAACGTGGGAGGGCCCGCATTGGGAAGAGCTCCTCAAACCGACGCTCGGAGACGAGTCCGTGCGGCTCGCCTACGACTAAAGGAGGCAACGATGGGAAGCAAGGGACGCCAGATCATCGGGATCGACGTGGACGAGCTGCTCCGGATGCTCAACGCAGCCTATGCGAGCGAGTGGCTCGCGTACCACCAGTACTGGCTCGGGGCCAAGCTCGTGAAGGGGCCGATGAAGAATGCGATCGCGGCGGAACTGACGCTCCACGCAACGGAGGAGCTGAGCCACGCCACACTGCTGACGGGCCGGATCATCCAGCTCGGCGGCACGCCGGTCGTCGACCCAAAGGAGTGGTTCACCCTGAGCCCGTGCGCCTACGACGCTCCGGCCGACCCCTACGTTTCGGTGGTCCTCGACCAGAACATCGCGGGCGAGCAGTGCGCCATCACGGTCTACAACCAGCTGATGACCGCGACGAAGGACAAGGACATGGTCACCTACAACCTCGCTCTCACCATCCTCGAGCAGGAGGTCGAGCACGAGGAGGATCTCCAGAGCCTCAAGGAAGACCTCGAGCTGATGGTGACCCGCGGGAGCCGGTAGGGCGCGCGAGTTGCCGCGAGATCCCAAAGCTCGACCACCACAATGCCCAACGACTGACGAAGGAGATCCCATCATGAAGCTCTGCTTTCCCGTGACCCGCGACCTCGGGCTCGACAGCCGGGTCTCGTCCCACTTCGGCTCCGCCCCGGCGTTCGTCCTCGTGGATACCGCGTCGAACGACGCACGCACGCTCAGCAACACCCGCGTCGAGCACGAACATGGCGCCTGCCGCCCGCTCGACGGTCTCGCCGGCGAGGAGATCGACGCTGTCGTCGTCGGCGGAATCGGACCCGGGGCGCTCGAGAAGCTGCGCGGTGCGGGGATCGCCTTCCTGAGGGCGGGCGCGCCGACGGTTCGCGGATGTCTCGACGGGATCGCGAAGGGCGAGGCGCCCCTGTTCGCGGACCGCGAGGCCTGCGCCTCCCACGGGCACGAGCACGGGGGCCTGCCCGTCCTGCGCTGACGGCCCCGGCCGGTCAGCAGCCGCCCTCTTTTTCGGCCGCTCAGGCGCGCGCTGCTTGGCGGCCTCGCGCTGCTGCTCCTGCTCGCGGCGCTGGTTCCGGCGCCGCTGGAGATCGCGGCGGACCCGGCGCACCCGCCGAACCCGGCCAAGTCCGCGTGGTTCCTTCTGTGGATCCAAGAGTTGGTGAGTTACGACACGCTGGCCATACACGCGGCCCTCGCGCTCGCCGTCCTGCTGGTGGTACTCCCTTGGCTTCCGATCCGTCCGGTCGAGCAGGCATCCTGGTTCCCGAGTGCGCAGTGGCCGCTCGCCGCGCTCGTTCTCATCATCTGTTGCGCTCTCGTCGCCCTGACGGCGACAGGGCTTCTCTTCCGGGGGCCCGATTGGCGTCTCGTCATGGCGGTAAACCCGCAGCCGAGCGCAAGGAGATCGCCCACCACCGCCTGATCACCGGGAGGGCCGCCGAGCACGGCTCGGGCAATCGGCTCGCAACCAACCTCGACCGGATCGCCTGGAAGCGTGATCAGGGCGAACTCGCGAGCTCGATCGCCAAGCCTGTCGAGAATATGCCGAGGTTCGGCCTCGACGGAGGCCAGACGGAGGCGGTGATCGCCTACCTCCTTCGGTCGGCAGACCCGAAGCTCGGAACGGCGACATACCGCGTCCGGTTCTCGAAGCGGGAAGCCGCCCGCGACTCGGTCTTCGAGACCCAGTGTGGCGGCTGCCACCGCGCACTCGGGGCCGCGCGCCCGCTGGGAAGAGGATCAGCCGGTCCGAATCTCTCGGGCGTCTTCACGACATTCTTTCCGCCCAGCGCGCCAAGCAGTCGACCCTGGACTCCGGTCACCCTTGAAAGATGGCTGGAGAATCCCCGCGCGCTGCGGCCCCGGACGGCGATGCGTCCGGTCCACCTCGGGGCGAGAGATTTCCGAATCCTCGTCGAGGAGCTCGGCGGCGAGGAGCCGCGCCCGAAGGGAATCTAGAGCGACCCATTCTCGGACCGTGCTTAGGGAAGAGGGCAAGTGTCACTTTGACTAGGTGACCGCGCTCCCGTTTCGCAGCCCCCTGAAATTCTTACCGCACTGACGGATGGCCACGACGACAAGCGCCGCCAGACGGCCGTTTCCGCCTGTTTGGTACGGTTGCTCGACTGGCACGGCTCGTGCTCCCCTGTCTGGGCTTCATCGCGCCGGAGAGCCGTTTGACCTTATACGTGTCGTGCGTGGGCCGGAGAAAACAATGAAACACTATCGCGTCAACCCGGAGAAGCCGGTGAATCTGAACGATCATGATGCGCGAGACACCGGCGCATACAAGAGTGAGGAAGAAGCCGCGGACCGCACCGAACACCTGAGGCAGAAGCTCGACGCGCTTCAGGAACGGCTGTACGCCGAGGGGAGCCGCGCGGTCCTCGTCGTCCTACAGGGAATCGACACGGGTGGCAAGGACGGGACCATCCGGCACGTCATGAGCGGCGTCAATCCCCAGGGCTGTGTCGTCACGTCCTTCAAAACGCCCACGCCGCTGGAAAAGGCGCACGATTTTCTCTGGCGTATCCACGCGGCCTGCCCGTCCCGTGGATACATCGGCATTTTCAACCGCTCTCACTACGAAGATGTGCTGATCACACGGGTCCACGGCTGGATCACGGACAAGGAAGCGCAGCGCCGACTGCGGCAGATCCGCGACTTCGAAAAGACACTCACGAACAACGGCACCCGTATCCTGAAGTTTCTTCTCCATATCTCCAAAGAGGAACAAAAGCGACGTTTGCTGGCACGTCTGGACAACGCGGATAAGCGTTGGAAGTTCAGCGCGCAGGACATCAAAGAACGAGGATATTGGAAGGCCTATCAGCGGGCGTTCGAGGAGGCGCTCTCCGCCACCAGTACCGAGGAAGCTCCCTGGTTTGTCGTGCCGGCCGATCACCACTGGTACCGCAACCTGGTCGTCGCCGACTACCTTGTGCGTGCGCTGGAAGACATGGATCCGCGGCCGCCGAAGATCCATGGTATTGACTGGAAGAAACTTCGCAAACGCGTGTCGGAGACCTAGATGCCGGCAACCGCCAAGCCGCCTGACTCCTCCTTGTCGGCTTCCGACAGCCTCGCGGCGCTCCAGGTCGACCCCGAGACGGGTCTCACGCGCGCCGAGGTGGACGCTCGGCGGAAGGCGCACGGCTTCAACGAAGTGGCCGAGAAGAAGGGGCACCCGGCCCTCAAGTTTCTCGGGAAGTTCTGGGGCATGTCGGCGTGGATGCTCGAACTGATCATGGTCCTGTCGGCCGTGCTCGGAAACTATTCGGACCTCGCCGTGGTGAGCGCGCTGCTGGTGATCAACGCCGTCCTGAGCTTCACACAGGAGCATCGAGCCGCTGGCGTGGTCGAGGCACTGCGGCGACGGTTGCAGGTCAGCGCGCGGGTCCGGCGAGAATCGAGCTGGCAGGTCATTCCCTCGCGGGAGCTGGTACCCGGTGACATCGTCCGCGTGCGCCCCGGCGACATCATCCCGGCGGACGTGAGACTCCTCACGGGAGCGCTGACCGTGGATCAGTCGGCGCTCAC
>PLZI01000117.1 GCA_003152095.1 Acidobacteriota bacterium
GCGTCGAGCTGTACAAGGGCGTCCTCGACGGGACCGGCCGCGGTGTCTTCGACGGCAAGATCGTCGTGCGTCCCGGAGCCGTGCGAACGGACGCTCGGCAGACGAACCGCAACCTCATCCTCTCGGACAGCGCCCTCGTCGACAGCAAGCCGCAGCTCGAGATCCACAACAACGACGTGCGCTGCTCTCACGGCTCCACGACGGGCCGCCTCGACGCGGACGCCGTCTTCTACCTCCGCTCGCGCGGCCTCTCACCGGAGGCGGCGCGCGCCCTTCTCACGTACGCCTTCGGCAGCGAACTGATCGAGAAGGTGGGGTCCGCCGACGTGCGGGCCTTCCTCGAGGGCCACCTGCGCGCCTGGCTGCCCGCGAACCTCGCGGCCCCGGAGAACCGATGAGCGCCGTCACGAAGGCCGCCCCTGAGGCGCACGCGTCGGCGTACGACGTGGAACGCGTCCGCGCCGAGTTTCCGATCCTCTCGCGTTCGGTCTACGGCAAGCCCCTCGTCTACCTCGACAACGCGAACACGACGCAGAAGCCGCGGGTCGTGATCGACGCGGTCCGCCGCTATTACGAGGAAGAGAACGCGAACATCCACCGCGGCACGCACTGGCTCTCCGAGAAGGCCACCGAGGCCTACGAGGGCGGCCGGGAGAAAGTCGCGCGCTTCCTCGGCGCCACCTCGCCGAAGGAGATCGTCTTCACGCGCGGCACGACGGAGGCGATCAACCTCGTCGCGGCCGGCTTCGCCCGGGAATACCTTCAGGCGGGCGACGAGATCCTCATCACGGGCCTCGAGCATCACTCGAACATCGTGCCGTGGCAGCTCGCCTGCGAAAGGACGGGCGCGAAGCTCGTGGTCGTGCCGATCACCGACGAGGGCGAGGTGCCGGTTGACGAGTTCGAGAAGCGCCTGACGCCGCGGACGAAGCTGGCCGCCGTCTCGCACGTCTCGAACGCGCTCGGCACCGTGAACCCCGTGAAGACGTTCATCGCGCTCGCGCACGCGCGCAAGGTCCCCGTTCTCGTGGACGGCGCGCAGGCCGCACCGCATCTTCCGCTCGACGTGGTGGATCTCGGCTGCGACTTCTACGCGATCTCAGGCCACAAGATGTACGGACCCACGGGCATCGGCGCGCTCTACGGCACCGAGGCGTGGCTCGAGAAGCTGCCCCCGTATCAGGGCGGGGGCGACATGATCTCGTCCGTCACGTTCGAGAAGACGACGTACAACGTCCTTCCCTGGAAGTTCGAGGCGGGCACCGCGAACATCGCCGGCGGGATCGGCTTTGGCGTGGCCGCCGACTGGCTGTCCGGCGTGGGGCTCGCGGCCGTGGCCGCGCACGAGCACGACCTCCTCCTCCACGGCACCCGGCAGCTCTCCATGGTTCCCGGCCTCACGATCGTCGGCCGTGCGAAAGAGAAGGCCGGCGTGATCTCCTTCGTCCTCGAGAACGTGCACCCGCACGACATCGGGACGATCCTCGACCGCGAGGGCATCGCGATTCGCACGGGCCATCACTGCGCGCAGCCCGTCATGGACCGCTTCGGCCTGCCCGCGACCGCGCGCGCGTCGTTCGGCCTCTACAACACCCGCGCGGAAGTCGACGCCCTCGTGAACGCCCTCGCGAAAGTGCGCAAGGTCTTCGGCTGATGACCGACCTCCGCGACCTGTACCAGGAGGTCATCCTCGATCACAACAAGTCCCCGCACAACTATCGGGAGATGACGGACGCAACGCGTATGGCGCTCGGCTACAACCCGCTCTGCGGCGACAAGATGAAGCTCTACGCGAAAATCGAGGGTGACCGCATCGCCGACGTCACCTTCCAGGGCTCGGGCTGCGCGATCTCGAAAGCCTCCGCCTCGATCATGACGGACGCGATCAAGGGCAAGACGCTCGCCGAAGCAGAGGCGCTGTACGGAAAGTTTCACGACCTCCTCACCGGCCCGCCCGACGTCAAAGCCGACGGCGCGGGTCTCGGTAAGCTGGCCGTCTTCTCCGGCGTGCGCGAGTTCCCCGCGCGCGTCAAGTGCGCGACGCTCGCGTGGCACACGCTGCAGACGGTGCTCAAGAACACGCAGGACGTCGCGAAGACCGAGTGAATGAAGATGGAAGAAGAGAAGAACCCTCTAGAACAAAAAGTAATCGACGAGGCGCTGAAGAAGTGCTTCGACCCCGAGATCCCGGTCAACATCTGGGAGCTGGGGTTGATCTACTCGGTGAGCGTTTCTCCCGAAGGCGTTGCACTCGTCAAGATGACGCTTACGGCGCCCGCGTGCCCCGTCGCGGGCTCACTTCCCGGCGAGGTCGAGGCGAAGATCAAGGCCATCCCCGGCATCGCCGACGCGAAGGTCGAGCTCGTCTGGGAGCCGCCGTGGACGGCGGAGATGATGTCCCGCGTCGCGAAAGTCATGCTCGGGATGTGAGTCGCGGATCCTCCGCGGCGTGGCGCTGCGAGAGCAGCCACCCTGTCCCGAACGCGATCGTCGAACCCAGAAGCGAGTACCACGGCCACGCGATCGCCTTGCCGAGCGGGAACGGGATCCAGCCCTTCGAGCCCAGCCACAGGACGAACATGAAAACGGCCGACGCCCCGATCCCGGCCATCGCGTCGGTCTGGGTCGCCTTCTTCGCCCAGAGCGCGAGGAGGAACGCGCCGAGGAGGCCCCCGGCCGTCACGCTCGCGAGGCCGAGAGCCACCTGCACGGCCGGGACGTTCTGCGGAAGGCGCGAGAACCCTACGGCGAGCCCCGCGAGGACGAGCGTCCAGAAGAGCGTCAGGAGCTTGCCGAGGACGAGGCCGCGCCGCCCCTCGACGTACTTCTTTCCGAGGAGGGGCGCGACGAAATCGAGGGAGAGCGCCGAGGCCAGGGAGTTGAGCGCCGACGACTCCGAGCACATCGCGGCCGAAAAGATCCCGGCCACGAGGTAGGCCGAGACGAACGGCGGCAAACTCCTCACGATGAACGTGGGGAGGATCGCGTCGCTGGATGGGAATCCCCCCGGCCCCACGGCCTGGCCGCCGTAGAACGCGAACAGGCCGACGCCGAGTGCGAGGAACAGCGTGAACTGCAGGATCACGAGGACGCCACTCCCGATGAGCGCCTTCTGCGCGTCGCGCAGCCCGCGGCACGCGAGGAGGCGCTGGACGATGAGCTGGTCGGCCCCGTGGCTCGCCATGGCGAGGACAGCGCCTCCAATGACACCAGCCCAGAACGTGTACGGTTGCGAAAGATCCAGCGAAAAGTCGAAGAGCCGGACCGGCCGACCGAGCTCCATGCACTTTCTAAGAATCCCTCCGAATCCCCCATCGACCGAGTGGACCAGCACCCACAAAGCCATGACTGCACCCGAGAGGTACACGACGACCTGGATGAGATCGATCCAGATGACGGCCTTGATTCCGCCGACGTATGTGTAGAGCGCTGTCGCGGCGGCGAGGATGAGGATGGCCGTCCACACCGGGAGTCCGAGGATCAGCGCGATCGGGATCGCGGGAACCGCGAGGCGCACGCTGGCCGCCATGACGCGCGTGACCATGAAGATGAGCGACGTGAAGCGCCGCGCGCCGATTCCGAACCGGCGCTCGAGAAGCGCGTAGGCCGTCGTGATCTCGCCTTGGAAGTAGCCGGGCAGGAGAAGGATCGACACCGCGATGCGCCCGATGAGATACCCGAACGCGAGTTGCAGGAACGTGAAGCCGCTCCGGTACGCGTCGCCCGGCACCGACAGAAACGTCAGAGCGGACGTTTCGGTCGCGAGGATCGAGGCCATGACGGCCCACCAAGGCATCGCGCGGCCGCCGAGGAAATAGTCCTTTGCGTCCTTCTGGCCCCGCCCGAGGAAGGCGCCGAGAACGTTGATTCCCGCGAGATACACGGCGATCGCGATCAGCGTCGGCAACCCGAGGGAGATGCCTTCCATGCGGCGCGATGATCACACAGGGCCCGCTTCGCTTAAGCTCGCGACGTGGGCGCGACCGTCGAACGCAACCGGCTCCTTCAGGAGCTCGCCGCGTTCTGCGACGCCCACCCCATCGACGAGAAAATCCTCCTGGTCCCGTCGTTCCAGACCGGCTCCCAGATCCTCGACGCCCTCGCGCGCTCGGGCTGCGCGCACCTGAACCTCCGGCCCGCGACCATCTTCTCGCTCGCGCACGAGATCGCGGGACCGGAGCTCGCGGCCGAGGGCCGGCGTCTGCTGTCGCGGGCCCAGCTCCTCGCCGTCGTGGAGGCGGCGTGCGACGAGGTCCTGAAGGCCGATTCCTATTTCGGAAAGCTCCGCGAGCGGGTGGGGCTCCATCGCGCCCTCCAGCGCACGCTCGACGAGCTGCGGCGCGCGGGCGTCTCTCCGGCGGCCCTCCCCGTCGACGCGTTCGAGGACGCGAAGAAGGCGAAGGAGCTGTCCACTCTGGCACGCACGTTCGACGCGGCCCTCACGCGGATCGGGGCCGTCGACGCAGCCGAGGTGTTCGAGCGCGCGGCGCGCGCGTGCGCCGGCGGGGACCGCCGGCTCCCGCCGTCCACCCGTGTCCTGCGCCCCTCCGGGCTCGATCTCGCTCCTCTCGAGGAGAGATTTCTCGCGGGCTGCGCGCCCGCCGCGGTGGCGATCGCCGAGGACGCACCCGAGCCGGGGCGCACGCCGTCGGTGCTTGCGTTCGCGCACGCGTTGAGCGAGGAAAACGAGGTTCGCGGAGTCTTCCGGAGGATCCTCGACGAAGGCCTTCCCCTCGACGCCGTCGAGATCGTGTTCGACGACGACGCGACCTACCGGCCGCTCGTATACGAGCTGGCGTCGCAGTACGACCTTCCGTGCACGTTCGGCGAAGGAATCCCCGTTTCGTATACCCGGCCCGGCCAGGGCGTCCTCGACTACCTCGACTGGATCGGGCACGACTTCCGGGCGGAGGCCGTGGAGCGGCTCCTCGCCGACGGGCGCGCCGACCTCAAGCCGTTTCAACCGGCCGGCTCGCGCGTGGGCGGCATCCGCGCCGCCCGCCTCCTCCGGCGGGCTCGCATCTTCGCGGGCGCCGCGCGTTACGCGGCCCGCCTCGACGCACTCGTCGAGCGCGAGAGGCAGCCGGGGCCTGCAGGCGAGCCGGGCGGGACGCCGTCCGAGCAGCTCCTCGCCGCCGAGACCCTGCGGTCGTACGTGCGGCGGCTCTTCGAGCTTTCGCCCGGGATCGCGAAGGGCCGGATCTCGCTTCCGCAACTCGCCGCGGCCTGCGGCGAGGTGGTCCGCACGATGCTCTCGCGCTCGAGCGCGCTCGACAGCGCCGCCGCGCAGGCGCTCGCCGGCCTCTTCCAAGAGCTCGCGGAGCTGCCCGAGCGGGCCCTCGCGCCCGCCGAGGCCGCGGATCGGCTGCGCGAAGCCGTGGCGGGCCTCGCCGTCGACTCCACGACCCCCGGTCCGGGCGGGCTCCACGTCGCGAGGCTCTCTCGCGCCGGATACGCGGCACGGCCCTTTACGTTCGTGCTCGGTCTCGACGAAACGCGATTTCCCGGCCCTCCGCGACAGGACCCCGTCCTCCTCGATTCGGAGCGGGAGGCGCTGAACCGCACGCTGCCACGCGCCTCGCACCTCGGCCTCCCAGGACGCACGCGCGCGGACGAGAGCCGCGGTTCCCTGCGCGCGCTCCTCGCGCGCCTCCGCGGGACGGCCATCCTCTCGTTTTCGAACCGCGACATCCTCCAGGACGCCGAACGCTTCCCGTCGCCGGTCCTTCTCGAGCTCTTCCGCGAGCGCGACGGCGACGCCGGCGCCGGATGGGACGCCTTCTCGCGCTCACTCCCGGCGCCTGCGACGTTCGTGCCCGAACGTTTTCCTCTCGACGAATCCGAGTGGTGGCTCGCGCGCGTCCGGGAGCACCAGGGATCGCCCGGCTTGAGTGCCGAGGCAGGCCGGGCTTACCCGTGGCTCGGCGACGGGGCGCGCGCCGAGTGCGCGCGGGACAGCGAGGAGTTCACTCTCTGGGACGGGCGCGTTTCGGCGGACCCCGCCGAGCTCGATCCGCGGAGGACGAAACAGCCGCTCTCGGCCTCGCGCCTCGAGAAGCTCGCGAAGTGCCCGCGGGCGTACTTCTACGAGTACGTGCTCGATCTCTCGCCGCCGGACGAGGATCGCTCCGACCAGGAGTGGCTAAACGCGCGGGAGTTCGGGAACCTCCTCCACGAGACGCTCTACGACTTCATGACCTCTCTCCGCGCGGAAGGGCTCCGGCTCGACCCCGCGCGGGACGCCGCGCGGCTGAGGGCCGTCGCGGGCAAGAGGCTCGCGCGCTGGAAGGAGCTGGTCCCGCCCCCGAACCTCGCGGCCTTGCGGGCGCAGGAAGGCGAGCTCCTCGCCGCCTGCGACATCTTCCTCCGGTCCGAAAGCGAGAACCCCGGCGCGACGCCGCGCTGGTTCGAGGTCCCGTTCGGCCTCAAGCGCGCGAGCCGGGACGAGCCGCTCGGCTCTCCGGATCCCGTCGAGATCCAGACGCCCGGAGGCGCTTTCCTGCTCCAGGGCCAGATCGACCGCATCGACGAGACGGGCGACGGGCGTTTCGCCGTCTGGGACTACAAGTCCGGCGGCGACTATGCCTTCAAGGAGGAAGACCGCCTCCAGCATCCGCTGAACGGCGGGAGGCTTCTCCAGCCTGCTCTCTACAGGCGAGCGGCCGCCGCCCTGCTCGCGCGCGCGGGAGTCTGCGACGCCGACGTGACCTTCGGGTACTTCCTGCCCACGCGGAAGGGACGGATGCAGAGGTTCGAGCTCGACGCGAAGGCCTCCGACGTCGACGAGACGCTCGGCGATCTCTTTGCGCTCGTCGCATCGGGTTCGTTTCCCCACACCGCGGACGAGTCCGACTGCCGCTTCTGCCCATTCCGCGCGATCTGCGGCGACGTCTCCGTGGCGGCCGAGCGGGCCGCGAGGAAGCGCGATGCGGCCCGGCCGGATCCCCTCCTGGAGCCGCTCCGCGCGATCCGGAAGAGGGACGTCTGATGGCGGCCCGGAAGCAGCCGGCCCCCCTGCCGGACGAGGCGGCGCGCGAAGCGATTCGCACCGCGCTGCACGTCACGATGCTCGTCGAGGCGGGCGCGGGCTCCGGAAAGACGACGATGCTCGTCGAGCGCATGCTCGCGCTTCTCGCCTCCGGGGTGGCGCGTCCGGAGAATCTTGCGGCCGTCACGTTCACGCGAAAAGCCGCGTCGCACCTGCGCCGCCGGTTCCAGACCGACCTCGAATCCGCGAGCCGCAGCGAGCCGGACGGCACGCGGCGGACGAACCTCGAGAGGGCGCGCGGCGCGCTCGACCGCCTCACCCTCGGCACGATCGACTCCTTCTGTGCCCTGCTCCTCTCGGAGCGGCCGCTGGAGGCCGGGATCGATCCGGCCGAGCTCCGGGTCGACCTGCAGGCCGCCGCCCTATTCCGGCAGCTCTCCTTCCGGGAGTTCGCGAGCCGATTCGCCGACGCCGGCGGTCCGCTCACCGCTCTTCTCGCCGCGGGCGTCACGATGCGCGAGCTGGCCGACAGCTTCGAGCTCCTCGCGGAATACCGCGACGTGAAGCCCGTCGTCGCGGACCCGCTCCCTCTCCCCGACTTCGAAGGCGTTCGGGAAAGAGTCGAAGATTTTCTGCTTCGAACAATCCCTCTCGTGCCCGAGAGTCCGTCTTCACACGGCAGGGACGACCTTCAGATCCGCCTCGTCGCGGCACGGAGCCTGCGAGAGCTTCCCGACTACAGCACGCCGCCCGGGTTCGCGCGCCTTCTCGGACTCCTTCGTCCGGCGGGCGGCGTCACCCTCTATAAGTGGCCCGACAAAAATCTCGCCAGGACCGTCGGCAAGGAGTTCGAGGCGCTGCGCCAGGGCGTCGTGAAGTCCGCGCTCATCGAGTGGCAGACCGCCCTTCACGAGCGGATCATGGCCGTCCTCCTTCCGGCCCTCGCGGATCTCGACGAGCGCCTCGCGCGGGAAGGCCATGGCACGTACGCCGATCTCCTCCTCGCGACGCGAAACCTCCTCCGCGATTACCCGGCGGTCCGGCGCGCCTTCGCCCGGCGCTTCACGCACCTTCTCGTGGACGAGTTCCAGGACACCGATCCGCTCCAGGCCGAGATCCTCCTGTACCTGACGAGCGACGACTTCGGCGAGAAGGACGTGTCACGCCTGCGCCCGCGCGCCGGCTCGCTCTTCGTCGTCGGCGACCCCAAGCAGTCCATCTACCGGTTCCGCCGGGCGGACATCGCCGCCTACATGGCCTTTCGCCGCACGCTCGCCGCCTCCGGTGGGCGCATCGTCCCGCTCACCGCGAACTTCCGCGCGGTTCCCGCTCTCACGTCCGCGGCCAACGACGTGTTCCGGAGCGTCTTTCCGGCCGAGCCCAACGACCGGCAGGCGGCCTTCGCGCCTCTCGAGCCCGTGCGGACGAGCTCCGGGCCGTCGTCCGGCGCGTTCCGGCTCCTGACGCGGGGAGATGGTGCCGACAGCGAGGACCTCGCGAGCGCGAACGCGTCCGACGTCGCGCGGTTCGTCCGGGCGGCCGTGGACGGGAAGTGGCAGGTCCTGTCCGAGACTCCCGCGCGCGACGCGCGGTTCGGCGACTTCCTCGTCCTGACGCGGACGCGGGAGCATCTCGACGCGTACGCCCGCGCCTTCGACGCGCTCGGCGTGCCCGCCGACGTCTCGGGAAGCCGCGCGCTGCCGATCTCGAAGGGGCTCACCGAGCTGCGCCCCTTCCTCGCCGCGATCCAGGACCCGGACGACGGCGTCGCGGTCGTCGCTTTCCTCTCGGGCCCTCTCTGCGGCGTCGACGACGCGACCCTCTACGCATACCGAAAGCTCGGAGGCCGGTTCTCCAGCCTCGTGGACCCGCCTGTGGGAACGAACCCGCGCATCGTCCGCGGACTGACGCTCCTTTCGGACGCGCGCCGGGACGTTCGCGAGCTGCCGGCCGGAGCGGCCCTGGGCGTCATCTGCGAGAGGCTCGGCATCGTCGCGCGCCTCGCGGCCGGCCCGGACGGCCGCACGGCCAGCGGCAACCTCCTCAAAGTGCTCGCGCTCGCGCGCCGGCTCTCCGGCGAGGGCCTGTCCTTCCGCGGCGTCATGGAGCGTCTCGCCGAGGGCGCGCCGGCCCTCGACCTCGAAGAGATGAGCGTCGAGCCCGTCGACGTCGACGCCGTCCGCCTCATGAACCTGCATCGCGCCAAGGGGCTCGAGGCGCCCATCGTCGTCCTCGCGGAGCTCGGCAACTGGCGGCCGCCAAACCCGAGACGCCACGTCGTGCGCGGGGTCGCGGGCTCCCGGGGCTGGTTCACCGCCGGATTCCAGGGACGGCAGACCGACTGGGGCGCCTCGTGGAGCGTGATCGCAACGCCGCCCGACTGGGAGAACCGGAAGAACGACGAGATCGAGTTCGAGAAAGCCGAACGGAAGCGCCTTCTCTACGTCGCCGCGACGCGCGCCCGCGACTCTCTCGTCGTGAGCGTCCGCGAGGAGAAACCGGACCATGGGGCGTGGGCGCCCCTCAGGGACGTGCTCCGGGAACTCCCGGCTGCCGCGGCGAAGCTCCGTCCTGCCGCCCCGAGGGAGGCGCCGCCCCTTGCGGTGGTGCTGGCCGGCGCGCGGAAACAGATTGCCGAAGGGCGCCTCCGGGCCGCGATCCCGTCGTTTGCGGTCACGCCCGTGACGAAGCTCGCGAAAAAGGAGGGGCCCCGCGCCCCGTCGGCCGCAGAGGATGCGCGTGGCGTCGCGTGGGGGCGCGTGATGCACCAGCTCCTCGAGGCGGCGATGCGCACGCCCGGGCTGGAGCTGCTTCCGCTCGCGGAGAACCTCCTGCGCGAGGAAGAGCTTCCTCCGGAGCTCCTCGACGAGGTGCTGCGCGTGGCCGAATCGGTCACGTCGTCGCCACTCTGGGCTCGCGCGAAAAAAGCACCACGCCACTTCGTCGAGGCCCCGTTCGCGATGCTCGTGCCGTCGCGCGACCTCGGGATCACGGACGGACCAGCCGATACGCTCCTCAAGGGAGCGATCGATCTCGTCTTCGAGGAGGACGGCGTCTGGCACATCGTGGACTGGAAATCCGACGTCGTCGGCGACAACCTGGCCGCCCTCGTCCGACACTACGCGCCGCAGGTCGCACACTATCGAAAGGCATGGGAAGCGCTCACGAAGCAGCCGGCGAAAGCGGGGCTTTACTTCATGGACACGGGACATCTGGAATGGCTGGAGAGTGCCAAGCCCTCGCCTCGCCAGCGATCCCTTTTCGAAGAATGAAAAGCGAACGGCTTGCGGCGGCTTTTCTCGTCGCGCTTCTGGCGCCCGGCTGCGTGTCTTCGATGTGGGAACGGACCGAGAAGATCTCTTCGAATGGCGCCCTGGGCAGGCTCTACGTCCCGAAGCTCTACGCTCCCCTGCGGCCGGGTTCCATCTACCCCGACCGGCGCACGCCCGTCCCGGCGAAGGGCCGCCCTGCCGTCATCGTCGTCTGCCCGGCGGCGGGGAAATGCCCGAAGAAGGAAATCCTTGGGCCGCTCGCGGAGCGGGGAATTGTCGTCTTGATGTTCGAAGGTGGGTTGAAAGAACCGCCGAGGGGAGATCTGCTTCGGATCCGCCCGGAGGCAGCCGGAGCGCCACAAGGCTTGCTTCTCGTGGAGCCCACCACTGATTTTCTTAGAGGGTGTATGGGGGCTGAAACGGCTCCCAACGTCATCGCGATCCTGCGCGGCCGCGCGCTCGAGTCGACCGCGTTCCCTTCCCCCTCTTCCCCTTCTAGGCAAATCTTCGGCAGCCTCCCCCGAAGAGTCTTGCTGGCCGCGTTGCACGGGTCCGAAGCAAATACCTCTTCCGACGGGGTGATCGAAAAGCTCTACGCCCCGGACGCCGCCGGGCACCTTCCCCGCGAGGCCTACCGGGACGTCGCGGAGTGGCTGGCGGGCGAGCTCGGAGCCCGCTGACAGGTTGCTGTTCCCCGTCCTAGAATGCGTCTCATGACGACGAAAAACGAAGGCGCCGTCCGGGCGAAGGGTGTGCTCCATCCGTGGCAGAGGAAACTCTATGGCCTGCTCCTGATCCCTATCGGGCTCATGGCCGCGAACTCCATCTACCTCGTGGCGTTCACGAAGATCTCGTCGTTCTTCATGTCGATGCTCCTGATGCACCTCGTGCTCGGGGTGCTCATCGCGACCCCGTTCCTCGTGTTTGCGTTCACCCACGGGGCGCGGATGCTCGCGAACATCCGGAATCGCAAGGCCAAAGCCGCGGGGCTCACGATCGTCGCTCTCGCGCTCACTTGCATCGGCACGGGCGTCTACATGGCCCTCGAGGGCGCGACGCTCACGCACCGCCCCGTCTACCTCGCGCACGTCTTCGCGATCCCGCTCGCGCTGATCGCCTTCATCCTTCACCGCCGCGCGGCCGTTCACAAGCTGCACTTCAAGCGGCTCTTCCAGTGGGGCGGCGCGGTGGCGGCGTTCCTCACGGGCATGGCGATCCTCCAGAAGCTCGAGAAGCCTCCGCAACGCATCGTGAACAGGAGCGGCGACACGCAGTTTTTCCTCTCGTCCGCCGAAACGTTCGACCAGGGACTCCTGGACGGAAAGAAGCTCGCCGCGAACGCGTACTGTGCCGAGTGCCACCCGGACTCGACGAAGCGCTGGGAGAAATCCGCCCACCGCTTCTCGTCCTTCAACAACCCCTTCTACCGCCGCGCCGTCGAGCTGATGGCCGACCGCGTGGGTCGCGAGAAGACGAAATGGTGCGCCGGCTGTCACGACCCCGTTGTCCTCTTCACGGGCCAGATGGGGAAGGCCACGATGGCGTCCTTCTCGTACGACCAGTTCGAGGCGCAGCAAGGGCTCACGTGCATGGCCTGCCATTCGATCGCCGAGGTGAAGGACATCCGCGGCAACGGCGGCTACGTCTTGGAGGAGAGCAAGCAGTACCCCTTCGCGTTCACGACGAACAAGGCGCTCAAAGAGGTCAACAAGCTCCTCATTCGCATGGAGCCCTCGCTCCATCGCCAGACCTTCATGAAGCCCTTCATGCGACAGCCGGAATTCTGTGCGACGTGCCACAAGGTGGGCTTGCTGCCGCCGCTCAACGAGTACCACTGGATGCGCGGCCAGAACCACTACGACCTTTGGCAGGACTCGGGCGTGTCCGGCTATGCCGTGCGCTCCTTCTACGACCCACCTCAGGCGAAGGCCTGCCGTGACTGCCACCTGCCGCTCATCGCCTCCCAGGAATTCGGCAACCAGAACGGAAAGCTGCACGACCACCTCTTCCCGGCGGCGAACACGGCGCTCCCGGCGTTCCGCGGCGACAAGGACACGATCGAGGACATTCGGAAGAAAATCCTGGTCGGATCGCTCTCGATCGACGTGTTCGCGATCAAGCGCGACGGGAAGGCGATTCCGCTCGGTCCGACGCTCCCGGCCGTGAAGCCCGGCGAGACGGTGGACGTGGAAGTCGTGATCCGCACGCGCACGCTCGGCCACCCGTACACGAACGGCACCGCCGACAGCAACGAGTCGTGGGTCGAGTTCCATGCGAAGAACGGCGAGAGAAGCCTCATGGAGTCGGGCACGCTCGACGCGAACCTGAGGCTCGACCCGGCGGCCAGCAAGCTGAACCAGCTCGTCATCGCGCACGACGGCACCCCGATGGACCGCCGGCAGCCGCAGGACATCCACGTCCCGCTCTACAACAACGCGATCGGGCCCGGCGCGGCGCGCGTCGTCCACTATCGCTTCAAGGTTCCCGCCGACGCGAAGGGCTCCGTCACTCTCTCGGCCGCGGCGAATTACCGCAAGTTCTCGCGCGACTACTCCATTTTCGTCCACGGCAAGGATGCCGTACCGCTCCCGGTCACGCGCATCTCGGCCGACACCGTGACGCTCCCCGTCGCACCCGCCCCGGACGGGATCCTCGCGGCGGACGTGAAGCGTGGCAACCCCGACTGGCCCGAGAAGGGCTGGATCCGATGGAACGACTACGGCATCGGCCTCCTCCTGCAGGGTGACCTCAGAGGCGCCTCCATGGCCTTCGCGAGGGTGGCCGAGATCGCGAAAGACAAGCCCGACGGCCCGCTCAACCTCGCACGCGCGAAGATCCAGGAAGGCGATCTGCCCGCCGCGAAGCTCGCGCTCGCCGACGCCGAGACCCGCCGTCCCGGCTGGCCGAAGACGGCCTATTTCCGGTCGCTCGCCTCCAAGGAGGAAGGCCGCCTCGACGACGCGCTCGCCGACCTCGAGCGCGTGGACAAGAAATTCCCGAAGGACCGCGTCGTTCTGAACCAGAGGGCGCGCGTCCTCTACCTCGCCGGCCGCTACGCGGACGCGCTGCCCTTCATCGACCGCGTCCTCGCGATCGACGGCGAGGACCTCGCCGCGCACTACAACGCGATGCTCTGCCTGAAGGCGCTCGGCCGGGCCGAGGAGGCCGCCGCCGAGGAGAAGTGGTACCGCTTCTTCAAGGACGACGAGTCCTCGCGCGCGGTCCTCGCGGACTACCGCCGGACGCACCCGTACGACAACCGCGAGTCGCTGCCCGTTCACGTTCACGATGAGCCGACGCCCGCGAAGGCCGAGCCGCCGTCGTGGATCGCGGAGATCGGACCAAAGGGCTACGTGTACAAGGGTGCGATCCCGCCAAACGAGATGGTCCTTCACGACGACCGGCCGGCGGGCGCCCCGCGCCCGTTCGCACGGCCGGAGGCGCCGAAGACGGCGACGGGGCAGAAGGCCGCGAAGACGGTCCCGGTGGCCGTGATCCAGATTCCCGAGTGACCCCGAGTGAGCCGAGTGAAGCCAAGTGAAGGCTAAGTGATGCCCGAATCCCCTCGGCGCGATCATCCGGGGGGATCGCCGCGTTGGGCCTCCGCCATCGACTTTCTCGTCTGCCTGACCGTCACGGCGGCGTGGGCGGCACGCGCTCTGCCCCGCCTCGGCACGCACTTAAGGGACGCGCACGACGCGCAGTTCCTGGCCTGGGAAATCGCGTGGGTACGGCACGCGATCGTCCACGCGCCGCTCCACGTCTTCGACGCGAACACCTTCGCCCCGGCCCGGAACGCGCTCGCCTTCACCGAGCCGCTCATCGGATACGGGCTCCTCGGCCTGCCCCTCGCCTTTGCGGGCCTCTCCGACCCCGGCGTCTCCAACGTGCTCTGTCTCCTCGGCACCGCCTTCTCGGTCTGGGCGATCTCGCGCCTCGCGGTCTCTCACGGTGCGCCTCGCCTTCCCGCGCTTTTCGGCGCCGTCGCGGCTGCGCTCGGAGCACAGACCGCGTGCGCTTTCGGATACGTCTCGTTCGTCATGGGGGGCGGGATCGCGCTCGTCCTCGTCGCCTGGAAGCGGCTTCGGGAGAGCGGCCGCTGGCCCGTCGCCCTCGCCCTCGGGGTGGCGATCGCCGCTCTCGGGTGGTTTTCTCTCCATCTCTTCGCGTTCGGCCTCGCCGCGCTTTTCGCCATCGTCACCCTCGACCTCGCGACAAAGAGGGAGACGCGACGCGTCGCGCTCCTGACGAGACTCGCCGCGGCGCTCGCCCTTGCGGCCCTTCTCCTCGCCCCTCTCGCGCTGCACATGCTGGAGGCCCGGCGCGAATACGGCTTCCACCGGGACGAGCCCGAGAGCCGCCTCTATTCCGCTGCCCCGCGCGACTGGCTGACGACGACAAGCGTCAACCCCGGGCAGACCTTCCTGAAATGGCGAAGCGACTCCGAGAGGAGCCTTTATCCGGGGACCGCCGTACTCCTCCTGAGCGCCGCCGGGATCCTCGGGCTCCTCCTCACGAAGAAGAACGGCGGGCTCATCGCCTCGGGGGCCCTCCTCGCCGGCCTCGGTATCGTGGGTTCGTTCGGCCCCGCGGGACCCGCTGTCCCCGTGCTGAAGATCGTCTTTCCATTCGTGTTCTCCGGGATCCGGGCCTTCACGCGCTTCGGCTGCGTGGCCCAGATCGGGTTCGGCCTCCTTGCCGGCGCCGGGTGCGCCGCCCTGCTGGAAAGGGCGCGGTCACGAGGCGCCCGGGCCGTCCTTGCCGCCGCGCTCGCGGTTGGCATCGCGTTCGACGTGCGGCAGACCGTCCGCTTCGGCTTTCGGCCGGAGCTGCCGCATCCGCCGGTCGAGGAGTTCCTCGCCCGGTCGGACACCGGCGGGCCAATCCTTCATCTCCCTCTCTACCACTCGCCGGGCGACGTGCGCTGGACGTTCTCCAGCCTCGCGCACTTCAAGCCCATCGTGAACGGCTTCGCGAGCTACCTGCCCCGCCGGAATCAGGAGCTCGTCGCGACGCTCGCCTCGGAGCAGATCCCCGAGGCCACGTTCGCTCTTCTCGCGAATTGGCCCGTCGGCACCCTCGTCGTCCACGAGCACGCTCTTCCCCTCGACCGCCTCCGGCCGACGATGGAGTTTGTGGCGACCGGCCTTCGGGAAGGCGTTGTCGACGGGCCGCGTCGCTTCAACCACCGCGGAGGAGACGACTGGGTCTTTTTCCTCCGTCGCCCGTCCGGCGAGCATCCGATGACCGCGATCTCCGCCGAACAAGAAAGAGATCAGAGGGAGTTTCTCGAGCATGTCGAATCCGCCCCGCACATCGGGCGCTTCGAGGATTCGCAGTTCCCGGCATCGATCGACGCCCCCGCCGAAGGGGAGGTCGTCCACGGCGAGTTGAAGGTGAGCGGCTGGAGTCAAACGCCCGGGGCGCCGAGCGAGATCGTGGAGATCCGGATCGACCGCGACAGCCGCGACCGCGCGTCCTTCGCGCGGACGGCGCGGCTGGACGTCGCTGCCGTCTTGCCCGTTCTCGGGAGTTGCGCCCAGGCCGGCTACGAGGCCCGCTTCCCAATACTGCCCGGCGACGACGGCACGCACGACATCCGCGTCGTGTTCCGCTCCGCGGACGGCCGCATGCGCACGCTCAGCCGAACGTTCGAGTGGGCGCCGTAACGGCCGTCTCCATTCCGCAAACCACGGTGACGGCGGCGTGACCCCCTACATCCCCGCCTGCGGCCGTACGTCGATCGTGGGCTTCGCCTGATAGCTCTTCAGGAAGCTGGTCACGCTCTCCTGCTGAGCCGCACGGAGCGCGGTTCGGAGCTGGATCTGCTCGAGCGATTGCGCAAGGCGGCGCGGGCCGCCGGAGTAATTTGCGGCTTTGTCCCTGAAGAAGGCCTCGACGTTCGCCCGGTGCGCGTCGTCGCTGAAGCCGGAGGCGAGCTGCGGGAATCCTGCGGGCGCCTCGCGGGGAAGGCGCGCGGCAAGCGCGCCGAAGTTCGCTTTCAGAAACGTCCACGCGCCCTCACGCGTCGCCCGGTCGGAAGCCGCCTCGCGAAGCACGATGATCGACTCGCGCGCGTCGAAGTCGGGTGAGAGCGTCACGTTCAGCGCGAGCATCTGGACGGACGGGTCACGAAAAGCACCGAGGGAAGACAGGATGCGTCCACGTTCGCGTCGATCTCTCGACTTCCTCGCCTCCGCAAGGAAGGCCGTGAAGAGTTCCGCGTCCCCATGCCGGGCTGCCACGCCCAGCACCGTCGAGACCATCTCTGGCTCGATCGCCGAGCGGTCCGTGAGCCACTTTTTCGAGAGTGAGATGGCCTCGGCCGCGAGGGCGGGATCGTCGGCGTCTTCCGCGACGAGACCGACCACCGCCGACCGGAGCAGCTTCGTTTCGTCGTCCTCTCCCGGCTTCGACTTGAATCCGAGCGCGCGCGCCCGGGCGCCGAACGTGTCGCCGATGAAGCGCCGGTAGTTCGGGCGTAGCTCGTCGGTGACGAAGACGTCTCGCGGAGACGCCGCGATGCGGACCGTCGCCTCGACGACCTGCCGCTCCGGATCGTTCGCGAAGGCGGGTACGAGCGCGAGAGCCGTCGCCATCGAAAGGTCGCCGGTGCGCGCGAGGGCCGCCACGTCGGTGAGGACGCCGATGCGTTCGGCCGTCGACAGGTGCCTTCCGGAATCGGCGAGCACCTTTGCGAGCATGCTCCCCTTGTAAAGCACGCGGTAGTAGCCCGCGGAAGCGGCGTTCGCGACCACTCGCTCGGGACAGGCTCCCGAAAGCGCGAGGGTTCCCTTTTCCTCCGTAAGCAGCGTGCAGACGGGGGCCGCTCCGGCCTCGCCGGTCCGCGCACAGACGGGGATCTGCCACGTCTCTTTCGTCGAGCCCGACGAACCGGTGGGCAGGAAACGTCTTTGCTCGAGGAGGAGGCGGGGCGCGCCTCCGGTGCAGGCCAGCTCGGCTGCCACGAGCGGCACGCCCGGCTGGTCGAGGAACGAAAAGAAGGCCGTGTTCACCGCCGGGTTCTTCGATTCGGTCGCGATTGATCCCACGAAGTCGGCCGCCGTCGCGTTCCCGAACGCGTGCGCTTTCAGGTACCGCTGCACGCCTTTCCGGAAGGTCTCCCCGCCGACCCACGACTCGAACATGTCGAGGACGGCGCCGCCCTTCTGGTACGTGATGCCGTCGAACGCATTCTCGATGTCGTCGTTGGATTCGATGGGCTGACGGATGCGCCGGGCCGTGACGAGCGAATCCACGTCCATCGCGAACGAACGCGTGCCGACGCGCGCCGCCCGCGAGCCCCACTCGGGCTTCCAGCGGTCGATGATCTTGCTCGCCATCCACGTCGCGAACGACTCGTTCAGCCACACGTCGTCCCACCAGGCCATCGTGACGAGGTCGCCGAACCACTGGTGCGCGGTCTCGTGCGCGCAGACGCTCGCGTAGGACCGCCGGAAGCGGATCGTCTCGTCGGCCGGCTTCGAAAGGAGAAGGGTCGAGACGTACGTGACGAGGCCCGGGTTCTCCATCGCCCCGAACCCGACGGTCTCGGGAATGACGAGGTGGTCGAGCTTGTCGTACGGGTACGGGGTGTCGAAGTAGCTCTCGAGCAGCTCGAGGATTGGTCCCGTGGACTCCGCGGCCCAGCGCGCGTCCGTGCCGCGGCCCTTCGGGACGATCATCCGGATCGGCACCCGGTTCCTGCCGGCCGTACCCGCGGCGACGATGTCGAAGGGGCCCACGCCGAGCGCGATCAAATAGCTCGGAAGCGGCTTCGTGGGCGCGAAAAGCACCTTTTTCATCCCGCCGGCTTCATCCGTCTCGGAAAGAACGGGCGTGTTCGACACGGCGACGAGGTCCTTCCTCACGTGCAGCGCGAGCTGCCAGGGCACTTTGAATCCCGGCTCGTCAAAGCACGGAAACGCCCGCCGCGCGAAGATCGACTCGAACTGGCTGAACACATACCAGTCCTCTCCCTCCCGCTGCCGGAAGAGGCCCTGAGTGTCTTTGAGGTCGAGGCGGCCCGTATAGGAAAGCGTCACGTCATATTCGCCCGGCGGAAGATTTCTTTGAAAGTGAATACGGACGTAGTCCGTGCCCGCGGCCGACGCCTCGGCCGGAATCGCCTCCTTCGGACCGATCGCCGGCATGGCTGACACCGATTCGATCGCGAGCTCCTTCCCGTTCAGCCACAGCGTGTCGGATTCCCCTTTCAAAGAAATCCGAATCTCCACCCTTCCTTTGAACGTCTCCTTCGAAGGATCGACCCAAAGCTCCGCCGCGTAACGCACGGGCGACACGCCGGCGGGCAGGCGGGCCTTCGGAGGCTCGAGGGCAGGGTGCCCGTCCGCGTAAAGAGCGGGAAACGCGAGTGCCGGCAGAAGAAGTGCTGCGAAGGCAAGAGTGCGAGCGGGTCGTCTCATGCCGCGAACTTTATGATGGTTCGGGTTGCGCTTCTTCGGTAACATTTTCTCCTCATGACCATTCGAAGAAGTCTTTTTCTGCTCGCCCTTTCTCTGGCTGCCGCCGCGTGCAAGAAACCCGAGATGAAGCCGGTCTCCCCGACCCCGGCTCCCGAGCCCACCCGCGCCGTCTCGTCCATCCGTTTCGAGGACGTGACGAAGGCCTCCGGCGTGGCGTTTACGCACGTGAACGGAGCCGCCGGCAAGAAGTGGATGCCCGAGACAATGGGCTCGGGCGTCGCCGCCTTCGACGCCGATGGGGACGGCCGGATCGACCTTCTCTTCGTGAACAGCCGCTATTGGCCGGGCGACCCGCGCGGCGCCTCGGGACATCCGACGCTCGCCTTCTACCGAAACGTCACCGAGCCCGGCGGCGCTATCCGGTTCGAGGACCGCACGAAGGAAGCCGGCCTCGCCCTGTCGCTCTTCGGCATGGGAGTCGCCGTGGGTGACGTGAACGACGACGGCGCCCCCGACCTCGTGATCACGGGTCTCGACGACATCCGACTCCTCCTGAACGACGGGAAGGGCCACTTCCACGACGCGACGAAGGGTTCCGGCCTCGCCGGCGCGGGCTGGGGCACGTCCGCCGCGTTCGCGGACTTCGACGGCGACGGGGTTCTCGATCTCATCGTCGGTCAATACGTCAACTGGAGCCCGGGGACCGACCTCTACTGCACGCTGGATGGAAAGACGAAGTCCTACTGCACGCCGGAGCGGTATCCCGGCACGAGCTCGCGCCTCTACAAGGGTCTCGGCGGCGGGCGTTTTCGGGAGATCACGAAGGAAGCGGGCCTCACGAACCCGCTCGGCAAGGCACTCGGCGTCGCCGTGCGCGACGTGGACGGCGACGGCCGCATGGACCTCGTCATCGCGAACGACACCTCGCCGAACAACCTCTACCGCAACGAGAAGACCGTGAACGGCATCCCCGTGTTCCGGGACGTGGCCGTCGAGGCCGGCATGGCCGTGGGAGAGGACGGCCGGGCGCGCGGCGCCATGGGCGTCGCGTTCGGAGACACGAAGAACGACGGCGGGACCTCGCTCGTGATCGGCAACTTCTCGAACGAGATGTGGTCTGTCTTCAACGCGGGGCCGAAGGGCGACTTCTTCGTGGACGAGTCCGTTCAGAGCGGCATCGGACGTACGTCCCTCCTGCCGCTCACGTTCGGCGTCGCGTTCGCCGACTTCGACCTTGACGGCACGCTGGACCTCGTGGGCGTGAATGGCCACGTCGAGACGTCCGTGCAGGACGTCCAGCCGACGGTGACCTACCGCCAGGCGCCGCTGCTGTATCGAGGGCTGGGCGCCGGCAAATTCGCCGACGTGTCCTCCCAGGCGGGCGCGAGCTTCCTCGTTCCGATCGTCGGGCGAGGGCTGGTGGTCGCGGATCTCGACGGCGACGGCCGGCCCGATCTCGTCATGACCGAGAACGGTGGCCCCGCTCACGTCTTCCGCAACGTGACGGAGACACAGGCGAAGGCCGTGCGCCTCGTCCTCGCGACGAACGGGAAGAACCGTGGCGCCGTCGGCGCGCGGGTCACGTGCACGATGGGCGGCAGGAAGCGCGTGGACGAGGTCTCGGGCGGCGACGGCTACCTGTCCGTCAACGAGCGGACGGTAGCGATCGGACTCGGCGCGGCGCCGAAGCTCGACGCGGTCGACGTCCGCTGGCCCGATGGCACTGCCACCTCGGCGAAGGATCTCGCCCCGGGCCTCTATCGGTGGGTCGAGGGCGGGGCGCCGGCGGCGGTGAATCGCTAAGAGGGCGGGCTGAGATCAGGTCCCTCAGAACCGTTTCGACCGTCTGCACGCCCAATTCTCGCCTACAATGCCAATGCACGATCATGTCGGAACGCACGGCCATCCTGGCGGGCGCCAGCGGGCTTGTCGGAGAGCATTGCCTGCGCTACCTCCTCGCCAGCGGTCTGCATGAAAAGGTCGTCGCTTTCGTGCGCGGCCCTCTCAGCATCACGCACAAACGGCTGGAGCAGCGCACCATCGACTACGAGCGGCTCAGCCGCATGTCGGCGTTTCCGCGCGTGCAAGACATCTTTTGCTGCCTCGGCACGACGATGAAAAAGGCCGGCTCCGAGGCCGCCTTCCGAAAGGTCGACTACGAATACGTCGTGCGCCTCGCGGAAACGTCCAAGCGCTCGGGAGCGGACCACTTCTATCTCGTGAGCGCGGTCGGAGCCGATCCGAATTCGCGTATCTTCTACAGCCGCGTGAAGGGCGAGGCCGAAAAGGCCGTCGGCCGCCTCGGCTTCGCCGGCCTTCACGTCTTCCGACCATCCTTCCTGATCGGCGAGCGGAGCGAGAGGCGCCCGGGAGAGGCGTTCGGGATCGCGGCCGCGCGCCTCGTCTCGATCGCCCTCGTCGGCGCCGCTCGCAAGTACCGGCCGATCAGGGCCGAGACGGTGGCGCGCGCGATGGTCGTCATCGCGCGCGAGCGCCCGGCCGGCACGCACGTCTACACGGCAGCCGCGATGGAGACGCTCGCAACGCTGCTGTGAGAGCGCCGCTTCCGAAGGGGACCCATAACTTCTACTTCAGCGTTGCGAGCTCAGGATCACCGTCCAGTCGCCCTCCGAAGGAAGCATGTGCAACCCATACGTGCCCGCGGGCACCGCCTTGCCGCCGAATGTGAAAGGCGTCGACGCCGAGAGCGTCGTGTTCTCGTTCGCGCCGGCGCGCCACGCTTAAAAGGTGAATACGGAAGCCCCTGCCGCGGGTTTCGGCGAAGCGAGACTCCTCGCAGCGGACGCAGGCCACCACTGGCCCTCTTCCCGTTCTAAGACAGCCATACGGCTAGTCGAATACCAGTTAGGCGGCGTTGCCAGGGTATTCTGTAGCCGTGCCGACAGATCCACCACCGACCCGCAACCTCATCGCCCGAGGATTCTCCCTCGTCGAGGATCTCGTCTATATTGGCCTCGGCTTGGTCCTCGCCGTCTGTGCCGTTGCTCTTCTGGTGGTCACGGCCGTCGGTTTCGGCGCCAACCTCTTCTCCGGAGATCTGCCCGCACACATCATCCCTCTCCTCGATCGAATTCTCCTCATCCTTCTCGTGGTCGAACTCCTGTACACCGTCCAGGTGTCATTGCGGCAACATGCGGTGACACCCGAACCGTTCCTTCTCGTTGGGCTCATAGCTGCAATCAGGCGGGTCCTCATTCTTACCGCAGAGTTCGGCCAGGCAGCAGCGCAGGCGGCGTCCACACAGCTCATTCTCGAGCTTGCAGTTCTTTCCGCGTTGATCGTCGCCATAGCCTTGTCCCTGTTCGTCCTGCGTCGCAAGGACACGACGGATAAAGTTTCCAAGCCGTAGGCCATGTGACCTTGCCCCGAAGCTGGCCTGAATGGGTTGAGAGGCTCTCGCTCCTCACCTTCCAAGAAATCCCCTCTTCTCTTCGAGCTTCCCGTCGCGCAGGAAGTAGAGGCCGTCGACGGCCACGGCCTCGAAGCGCGCGGCGGGTTCCGTCTTTCCGGGCGGAATGACCTCCACGGCGGCCGACGCGGCCTCGCCGAGCCCGAAGTGCAGCGGCACCCATGCGCCCGAAGCGTAGGACGGCCGGAGGATGAACTCCTGCACCTGGCGGACGCCACCCGCGGTCACGATGACCTTCGTCCCGAGGACGGTGCGGTGATCCGCTCCCGCGACCGGCAGAATCTCGAGCGCGTGGCCGCGTGACGCGGTGGTGTTCTTCATGAGGCGGATTCCTCCGGACACCGCGGCGAGGACGACGTCCACACGGCCGTCGCCGTCGACATCGCCGGCTGCGAGCCCTCGGGCCGACAGGCGCAAAGCCGCCCAGTCGCCCGATCCGGGCGTCACATCCGCGAGGCGGCCGTGGCCCTCGTTGCGCCACACCATCGGCGGCTGCTCGTAGTGGCGGTCGCCAAGGCCGTACATGCCCAGGCCGCCCTTCCGGAAGAACTTCGCGAGCGTGAGCAGAATGCGCGGCACGAGGTGGCCGGTCGCCGCCACGAGGTCCATGCGGCCGTCGTCGTCGAAGTCGGCGAAATCGGTCCCCCACTTCACGTAGGGAAGGGAGCTCCGCTCGACGCCGGCCGCCTCGGTCGCGTCGTCGAACAGAGCGCCCTCGACGTTTCGGTAGAGCGTCACGGGCTCGCCCGCGAAATTGGTCACGAGAATGTCAGGCCGTCCGTCGCCATCGACGTCGCCCACGGCGATCCCCATTCCCGCCCGCGGCACCTTTTGGTCGCGCGCGCCGGCCCCCGTCTCGAGCGTCACGTCCTCGAACGTGCCGTCGCCGTGCCCGTGGTAGAGCACGTTCGGCATGCGGTCGTTCACGACGTAGAGGTCTTCGCGTCCGTCGCCGTCGTAGTCGAAGAACACCGCCCCGAGCCCGCGGCCGCCCGCGTTCGTCACGCCCGCGGCCTCCGCGCGCTCGTGGAAACGCCCACCGGCATCCTGCACGAGCAGAGTCGCCGGCTGGCCCTCGTAATCCTCGGGAAGCCGTAGCGCGAGAGCTGGGAAGGAGCGCTCCTTTGCGGCGTCGGTGTCGAGATAGCCCACGACATAGAGGTCTACGCGCCCGTCCCCGTTGACGTCGCTCGCGGCGAGCCCCACGGCATAGCCCGGCGCGACGACTCCGCGCGCAGCCCCTTCCTCGCGAAACGTCCCATCCCCGAGGTTCTTGAAGAGCATCGTGCGGCCCACGCCCGTGACGACGAGATCCGGCCGCCCCGAGCCGTCCACGTCCACCCACGACGCGCCCATCGTCCAGCCGCACGCGCGGATGAGAGAGCGCGCGGTCACGTCCTCGAACGTGCCGTCGCCACGATTCCTGTAGAGGACGCCGCAGGGCCCGGACTCGGGCTTCTTTTCGTTCGCGACGCTGCCCGTGAAGAAGAGATCGAGGAACCCGTCCCCGTCGAAGTCCCCCATCGCGACGCCGCCGCCCATCGTCGCGAGGTTCCGCCCGCGCTTGAGGTCGGTGTCGAACTTGAAGGTCAGCCCCGCGCGTTTCGTCACGTCGGTGAAGCGGATCGAGGGGCTCGAATAGGAAGAGGAAGAAAGAGAGGAAGAGGAAGATTCTTCGAATGGGTAAGAGGAGCAAGGCGACAGGAGAAGCACGGCGAGTGCGGCTGCTGTCAGGGAATTCACCCTTCTAAGAAAAAACACCCTTACACCAGCCCCACTGTGGGTCGTCGCAGTCGACCCGGTTCACGAGCGAGCAAAACTATCTTTCCCCCAGCGCCTTTCGGAACCGCTCCGGCCCGACCCTTCGCGTGAGCGTCTCCTCGAGGAACTTCGGGTCGGGATAGTGCTCGGCTTCGGGGTACGGGTACGCCGACATCGCGTGGAACGGCCAGGGCCCGTAGGATTGTCCCGTGACCGTGTTCTTGTCGAAATCCTTGTCCCAGCCGTCGGAGACGAGGACGAAGTCGCGGCGCCAGCCCGCGGGCAGCGGCGGCAGCTTCGCCGCGTCGTATGTGATGCGAATCGCGTCGCCCCCCTTGAACGCGACCCAGCGGTCGTCCGTCTTCGCGAGGAAGTCCGTCACGTCACCGAGGCGCGTGACGCGACCGGGAATGTCCTCCCAGCGCGGAAGAGTCGAGACGTCGCCGTGGTCGAACACTTCGGGGCCGTCGGGCGTCTCGCGATACCCGCGCGGAAACCCGCGTTCGGAGAGCACGGCGGCGGACGGTGCGAGCGACGTCGTGACGACCTCGATCGGAGGGTCGTTCACCGTGACGAAGGCCTCGTCCCAGAAGATCGCCATCGTCGTCCGGATGCGTACGCGCGGATCCTTCGGGTCGACGAGGCCGGTAAGGTCGACCGGCATCGTCTTCGTCTTGCCCGCCGGGAATCCGAACGACTGCATCGCGACCTTCCAGCCGCCCGCTCCATCCGGCACTTCGAGGAGCGGCGGGAAGTGCGCAAGGTCGCTTCGCTGCGAGAGCGAGACGTTGATGGACGTGTCCGTGTAGAAGATCCAGCCCGAGAGGAAAAGGACCACGCGATCCCCCGCCTCGAGGTCGCCGAGATCGAGCACGAGGGAATGCTCCTTTCTCACACCCTGATAGAACGTCTCGGGCCCCGGGCCCGCGTACACCTGATCGCGTCGCGCAAGGCGGCCGGTCACGTCCTCGGAGCGGCCGGAGGCGTCCGAGAAAGCGGCGCGCAGGGCCCGGGGGCGCGCCACCGTGAAGAGCTTCTTCTCGATGGCGCCTGGAATCATCCGCTCGTTCGGCACGACGCGCGTGTTCTCGGGATGATCGACGGCCATGAGCGTCGCCTCGTCGAGGAACGCCACTTCCCACAGCTCCTCGGTGTAGTCGAGCTGGAGCCTTCCCTCGGTGTCGGGTTTCAAGGTCGCGCCGTCGATGAAGAGCCACTCGCGCGTGTCCGCGCCCGCGAGGTGCACGCCGTCGTAGAGGAGCCCGATCGGAGAGCGCCCGAGCGCGTCCGATACGAAGGTCCAGACACCCGTCTCGCCGTTCCACGCGTACACGAACGGGCACGAGCCCTTGAGCTGCTGGACTTCCTTCACGACGGACTTCGCCTTCTGGTCGAAGAGGTTCTGCGGCACGCCGTTCGTCCACGTGGCGCGTACGACGTCGGCCTTCGTGCGCGCCCCGAGACCGACGTGCGTCGGCAGGAGGCCCGCCGTGCGCGCGACGTACAGGTTCCCCGCCTTCACCTCGACAAGGCTTCCAACGCCGTGTTTGTTCACCTTGCCCGAGCCCGAGGGCAGCCCTTCGAGGACGATGTCCAGCCAGCCGTTCGCGTTCCCGCCGTCGTTGAGCAACACGTTGGTTTTCCCGCCTGCCGAGACGAGAAGGTCGAGATCTCCATCCTTGTCGACGTCGACGGCGAGAAGGGCATCGACACCCTTGAACGAAGCCTCCGAAGAGGCCGAAGATCTCTTAGAAGGTGACGAGAAGACGGGCCAGGGCGAGAACCGGCCGTTGCCCTCGTTGCGGAAGGCCACAAGCTCGCCGCCCGCCGTCGCGGCGATGACGTCCGGGTACCCGTCGTTGTCGAAATCCGCCAGGACGACTGCGCGCACAGCCGCAAGGGACGCGGCGCCGCCGGGCGCCCCCGCGAATTCCTGGCCCGTGCCTTCTCGGAAATTGCCATCGCCCTTGCCGATGAGCAGGCGCAGCCCGCGAGAAGTGGCGACGAGGATGTCCGGGATACCGTCCGCGTTGACGTCCTCGACCGCCACGTCGACCGCGCCTCCCACGCCGAGCGGGACGGTCTTGAACACGCCCTGCCGGAGATTCAACCGGAGGAGAAGGTCGCCCTTCGAGTCGATCGTGACGAGGTCGGGGTCGCCGTCGCGGTCCACGTCGGAGACGACCACCCTCTTCGACGTGAACTTCGCCTCTCCGGTCTTCGCGGTCACATCGGTGAACGTGCCGTCGAGGTTGTTGCGCAGGAGCTGATCGGGCTTGTTGCCGCCGAAAAGGTAGACGTCGAGGTCGCCGTCCAGGTCGAAGTCGAAGAAGACGGCGTGGGCGTACCCCGCCGGGATCTGATAAACGGCGGCAGTCCCGGAGTTGGAGAGATCCACTTTTCGAAGCAGACTTTCGACGGACTCTGCCGAGGGCGCCGGAGCGCGGAATGAAACCGGGATCGCCGCGCCCGCTGCCGCGCGCAGCTCCCTCTCCAGCTTTGGAGCGAACTCGGCCACCGGCAGCCCGATCAACGGCGTGAACACCTCGGTGAGCGCCTGCTGGTAACGCGGCGTCACGCGGAGGACGTTTTCGAGGACTCGAGCTTTCACCGTCGCGCCCTTCACGTCGCCGGCGCCCGCGAGAGTCCGGGCTTCGGAGAGGAACTGGCGCGCACGGGCGTCCCCGTCGGAGACGAGCGGGTCCAGCTCCGCGAGACCCTTCGACAACGCGGCTCCGTCACCCGCCTCCCCTTCGAGGACGAGGAGCTTAAGCCGCGCGGGCAGATTCGAGGGAGAGCGGGCCACGATCTCGCCGAGACGCGCCCTGCGGGCGGCCTTCTCGGCGGGCGACGCGGACGGGTCGGTCTCCACGCTCCGCGCGAAGCGCCAACGCGACTCGAGGTCGCGCGGGTCGAGGGACGCGGCTTTCTCAAGCGCGGCGCGAACGGCGGCGGGCCGGTTTCGCTCGTTCTCGAGGAACGCGCGGACCGCGTGAAGGTCCGCCCGATCTCCCAGCGCGAGCGCCTTGCCGAGGAGCGCCTCCGCGCCCGGCAGGTCCTTCTCGCGCAGCGCCGCGATGGCGCCGTTCGCGAGCGGCAGCGCTTCGCCGGGCACCGCGTCCGCCAGCTTCGCGAACGTCGCGCGCGCTTCCTTCGGCCGGTCCTCCTCGAGCTGTGCGAGCCCCACGTTGCGCAGCGTCAGGATGCGCGACGCCTGCTCGGAGGAGAACCGCGGAGAAGAGGAGATTTCTGCTGAAGAGAAAGACGGCATGACCGTGGCCGCAGTCAGGAGACTCGCGGCGACCATCGGGAAGCGTTCGAAGAGAGATCGTTTCATTGAAAGGGGATTATTGCCCTTCTTCTTTATTCACCTTCTAAGCAAATCTCTCTTCGGCTCCCTTCCCTGGACCCACGTCACGAGCGAGCCCGCCGGAACGTCTCTCAGCTCTTCTTTCTTTCCGTCAGGCCAGCGAACTTCGATGACGTCCGCGGCTTTCGCGCCGCCGAGGCCGAAGAGGAGGTCGTGCGACGACTGCGAGAGGTACGACGAGCCCGCGCGCACCTCGCGGAGCTGGACCTTGCCGTTCACTCGAAGTCGCACCACGGCACCGAGAGCGTCGCGATTCATGCCGTGATCGGCGGAAAGCCGGATGACGACGCGCCCGGCGCTGCTCCCCCAGCCGTTGCGGTACACGAGCAGCGGCCCGCGGAAGCACGAGAGCACGACTTCCGGCGCGCCGTCGCCGTCGAGGTCGGCATATGCGAGGCCGCGCGTGTCCTCGAGCGTGTCGAAGCCCTCCACGAACGCGCGCTCCTCGAACGTGCCGTCGCCGCGGTTCCAGAAGAGCTTCTTCGGAGTCCGGGACGCCATGCCGTTCGCGCCGAAGTCGATGCCGCCCCAGACCCCGTCGTGGAAGTTCACTCCCTCCCGACCCATCGCGTTCCAGAAGGAGATCTCGTCGTCCCTCCCCGTCGTCGCCCGGAACATGCCGTTCACGACGAGGAGGTCCTCGCGGCCCTTGCCGTCGAGGTCCACGAACTCCGTGCCCCAGGCCCAGCCGCCGTCCGCGACCCCGGCCGCTTCCGACGTGCGCGCGAACTTCAGGCCCCCGAGATTGCGGAAGAGCGCGTCTCCGCCAGAGCGCCGGCGCATGATCTTCGCCATGTACGGGCGCACGAGGCCCACGCCCGGAAGCGGCGGCATGGGCCAGCGCGAGTCGTTGAGGATCCAGCGATAGGGCGTCCAGTAATCCGAGACGTGCAGGTCCCACCGGCCGTCGCCGTCGTAGTCCCCCCACGCGACGCCCATTCCGTAGCCCTCGTCCTCCGTGCCGTTCGTCCTGGCGATGTTCACGAAGAACGGGTGGCCGGGGGTGGAGCGGTTCTCGAAGAATCCGTTCTTGCCGAAGTCGTTCGCGACGTAGAGATCGTCGTCGCCGTCGTCGTCCGCGTCGCAGGCTTCGGCGGCCAAGCTCCAGCCCAAGTCGCCGAGGCCGGAGGCCGCCGTTTCGTCCACGAAAAAGGGATGCCCGTTTCTCTCCACGTTCCGGAAGAAACGGCCGCCCACACCGTTCACGCCGTTGTACGCGGGGCCCGTGGCGCGCGCGTCTCCATAGCTCGCGACGAAGAGGTCGACGCGGCCGTCGCGATCCGCGTCGAAGAACACGGCCGACGTGAACGGTCCCGAAAGGCCGGCGAGGCCCCACTCCTCGGTGACGTCGCGGAACTTTCCGTGCCCGAGATTCTTCAGGAGGCGGCACGGGGAGACGTGATTCGAGAGAAAGAGGTCCGGCAGCCCGTCCCCGTCCACGTCGGCGGCGACCCCGCCGGAGGCTTCCATCTCCGGCAGGAGGTCGAGCCCCGAGCCGGCCGTCGCGTCGCGGAAACGGCCGGTCCCGTCGTTCAGGAAGAGTCGCGGGTGCCGGTTCGGGACGATCACGTCCACGGTGCCGTCCCCGTTGACGTCCACGAGGAGAACTCCCGGATGGTGGTGCGTTGCAGGCAGGCAGAGGTTCGTGGCCTCGACGGGATCGAGAGTCTCATGCGGCGCGACGAGGCCGCGGGCCTCGGCCTCCTCGAAAAGATGAGGGACGCCGCGCTGGATCGCGGCGGGCCCGCCCACGGCGGCCGCCGATCGCAGCCGCCAGCCGCCGCCCGGAAGAGAATCCGGGACTTTTCCGCGGAACAGAGAGAGATCGAAGAGGGCGAGTGCGGCCACGCGCTCGGCGTCGCCCGCGCGCGCCCAGCCCTGCAGGCGGACCTCGACGCGCAGGGTCAAGTCCGAAGAAGATTTCTTCTGAAGGTCGACGATGCGGACGGCCGAACTGCAGCGATTCCCACATGCGCTCCGCCACCGTTCTCCAAGCTCTCTGAGAGGCGCTGCCGTCGCTGACTCCATCGCACCGACGCCCTCTCCCCTCTTCCCTTCTAAGAAGTCTTCTCTTAGCTCTTCTACGAACTCCACCGTCCCGAACGAGTAATCAGCGAGCGTCGGCATGGGCCGGGTGCCGCCGCAGCCCGCCGCAAGCGTCGCCACGGCGATGAGCCCGGACAGTGCGATTGGACGCGGCACCACCCGGCAATGGTAAAACGAGATCGTGACGAGACCCGCCGTTCGCGCTTTCGCCGCCGCCAGCCTCGCCGTGCTCCTCGCCGGGTGCGCCCATTGGAGCGCCGACGCACCCGACACGCCCGCCACACGGTGGACGCCCCCCGCCGGGGCCGTCCCGCCCGCGCCAACGCCCGTGCCGCCGCCTCCGGAGCTCGCGCCCGAAAAACTCACGGGCCGAACGATCTCGCTCGCCGAGGCGGTCGACGTCGCACTCCGGAACAGCCCGGTCACGAAGCAGAGCTGGCTACTCGCGCGGTCCGCCGCGGCGGGCCTCGGGAGCCGGCGGTCGGCGCTCTTCCCCTCCGTCGCTCTCGACGCGCAGGCCGGGAGGCAGAAGCAGACCTCCTCCGGGGCATACCTCTCGACGCTTCTGACGACGTACGGCCCCACGGCGTCGCTGAGCTTTCTCGTCCTCGACCTGGGCGGCCGATCGGCAGACATCGCGGAGGCGCAGCAGTCGCTCTACGCGGCCGACTTCACGCACAACGCCGCGATGAACGACCTGATCCTCCTCGTCGCCCAGAGCTACTACAGCTACCAGGGCGTCCGCGCGCTTCTCGTGGCGCAGGAGGCGAGCCTCAAGCAGGCCAAGGAGAATTACGCGGCGGCAACCGAGCGGCACCGGGCCGGCGTCGCGACGATCGCCGACGTCCTCCAGGCCCGGACGTCCCTCTCGCAACAGCGCCTCGAATACGAGACCGTCAAGGGACAGATCGAGACGCTGCGCGGCCAGCTCACGACGGCGCTCGGCGTACCCATCGACCTGCCTTTGGACGCGGCACCGCTCCCCGAGGACCAGAACGTCGACGAGGTCGTGCGGTCCGTCGACGTCCTCATCGCGGACGCCGGGCGGCTTCGGCCCGACCTCGCGGCCACACGCTCCCGCGCCCTCGCCGCGCAGAGCCACGTCCGCTCCGTGAGGGCGGGCGGACTCCCGACGCTTTCGCTGGGCGCCTCGATCAACCGCACGTGGTTCGAAGGCTCGGATTCCCTTGCGAGCCACGGGGACAACTATTCCCTGGGCCTCTTTTTCCACTGGCCGGTCTTCACCGGGTTCAAGACGGTGTACGACACGCGGCAGGCGGAAGCCCTCGCCGAGGCCGCGGGTGCTCAGGCCGAGACCGCCGCTCAACAGGTCATCTACCAGGTCTGGAGCAGCTACTACAATCTCCAGACGGCCGTGCAGCAGGTAGGGGCCACGCGCGATCTCCTCGAGAGCTCGAAAGAGTCCGCGGAGGTGGCACGGGGCCGTTACAAGGAGGGCGTCGGGAGCATCCTCGACCTCTTGACCGCCGAGAGCGCCCTCGCGACCGCGCTCGCGCAGGACGTGAAGAGTCGTGCCGGCTTCCTCCTCGCCGTGGCACAGCTCGCGCATGACACCGGAACCGTCGATCTCGGGTCCGGCGCGCCCGAAAAGAAGGGAACTCCATGAAGCTCCGGCGTCTCGCTGCTCTCGTTTCGGTCGTCTTTTTCGCTGCCTCCTGCGGCGCGAAAGACAAGAAGCCGGCGGCGCCACCGGCCGTTCCTGTCACCGCCGGCGTCGTCGAGAGGAAAGACGTGCCGCTCGAGGCCGTTGCGGTCGGACACGTGGACCCCTTCTCCACGGTCGCGGTGCGGACGCGCGTGGGCGGCGAGGTCACGAGGGTCGGTTTCCGCGAAGGCCAGGACGTGAACCAAGGCGACCTGCTGTTCGAGATCGACCGCCGGCCCTACCAGGCCGCGCTGGCCGAGGCCGAGNNAAGGCCACCGTGAAGGCGGACGACGCCGCCGTCGAGACGGCGCGCTTGAACACCTCGTACTGCCTGATCGCCGCGCCGATCTCGGGCCGGACGGGCGGCCTCCTCGTGCACTCCGGCAACATGATCAAGGCGAACGACGACCGCGCTCTCGTCGTCATCAACCAGGTCGAGCCCATCTACGTCACGTTCGCCCTGCCCGAGGCGGTCCTCGCGGATGTCAAGAGGCGTGCGGCGGCCGGCACGCTGAATGTGAGCGCTCTGCCGAACGGACCGGGCCTGACACCCTCCGAGGGCACGCTCTCCTTCATCGACAACACGGTGGACACGACCACCGGCACGATCAACCTGAGGGCCACGTTTCCGAACCACGACCGCGCACTCTGGCCCGGACAGTTCACGAACGTCTCGCTCACGCTCGCGACCGAAGCGAACGCCGTCGTCGCGCCCACGCCGGCTATCCAGGCCGGGCAGCAGGGCTCTTACGTGTACGTCATCAAGCCGGACGACACGGTCGAGAACCGGACCGTCGTCGTGCGCCGCACCTGGCAGCAGTGGTCCGTGATCGACAAGGGGCTCGCTCCGGGCGAGCGCGTCGTGACCGACGGACAGCTTCGTCTCGCGCCCGGTGTGAAGGTCGCGATCAAGTGAATATTTCCGAGGTCTTCATCCGGCGTCCGGTCGCCACGACGCTCGTGATGGTGGGGATCCTCTTCTTCGGCATCATGGGCTACCGACTCCTCCCGGTTTCGGACCTGCCGAACGTGGACTTTCCGACGATCCAGGTGACCGCGGCGCTCCCGGGAGCGAGCCCCGAGACGATGGCCTCCGCGGTCGCGACGCCGCTCGAGCGCCAGTTCACGACGATCGCCGGCCTCGACAACATGAACTCGACGAGCATCCTCGGCGTCACGCAGGTGACGCTTCAGTTCAGCCTGAGCCGCAGCCTCGACGCGTCCGCCCAGGACGTGCAGGCCGCGATCGGCGCCGCCTCGCGCCAGCTCCCTCCCGGGATGCCGAGCCCTCCCACATATCAGAAGGTCAATCCGGCAGACCAGCCCATCCTCTACGTCGCCCTCACCTCGCCGACGCTCGCCCTCTCGACGCTCGACGAGTACGCCGAGACGATCATGGCGCAGCGCATCTCGACGGTCTCCGGCGTCGCGCAGGTGCTGGTGTACGGCGCGCAGAAATACGCCGTGCGCGTCCAGGTCGACCCGCGCGCGCTCGCCTACCGGGGCATCGGAATCGACGAGGCCTCCGCCGCCGTCGCCGCCGCGAACGTGAACATTCCGACGGGGACGCTCTGGGGCCAGGACACGGCGTACACGGTGCAGGCCACCGGCCAGCTCACGGAGGCGGCCGAGTACGGCCCGCTCATCGTGGCCTACCGGAACGGGTCGCCGGTGAGGGTGAAGGACATCGGCCGCGCCATCGACAGCGTCGAGAACGACAAGACGGCGTCGTGGTACGTCGACAAGGACGGCCCGACCCGCAGCATCGTCCTCGCGATCCTGAAGCAGCCCGGCGAGAACACGGTCGAGGTCGTCTCGAACATCAGGAAGCTGATCCCCGTGTTCCAAGGCATGCTCCCCGGCGCGGCGAAGCTCAACATCCTCTTCGACCGCTCGAAGTCCATCCAGGAGTCCGTCTCCGACGTGAAGTTCACGCTGTGGCTGACGCTCGCGCTCGTCGTCCTCGTGATCTTCCTGTTCCTGAGAAACCTCTCGGCGACCGTCATCCCGTCGCTGGCCCTGCCGCTCTCGATCGCCGGGACTTTCGCCGCGATGTATGCGCTCGGTTACAGCATGGACAACCTGTCGCTGATGGCGCTCACACTCTCGGTGGGGTTCGTCGTGGACGACGCGATCGTGGTCCTCGAGAACATCGTCCGGCACATCGAGATGGGCGAGAAGGTCTTCGAGGCCGCCCTGAACGGCACGAAGGAGATCGGTTTCACGATCCTCTCCATGACGTTGTCCCTCGCCGCCGTGTTCATTCCGCTGCTCTTCATGGGCGGGATCATCGGACGGCTGTTCCGCGAGTTCGCGGTCACGATCGCGGTCGCGATCCTCGTGTCCGGCTTCGTCTCGCTGACACTCACGCCCATGCTCTGCGCCCGCTACCTGAAGGCGCACGACGAGAAGAGGCAGCCCGGCCGCCTTTACCTGGCCTCCGAACGCGTCTTCGACGCCTCGCTCGCCTTCTACGAGCGCGGCCTCAAGTGGGCTCTGAGGCGGAAACGGCTGATGCTGGGCTTCTCGGCTCTCGTCCTTCTCGCCACGATCTGGCTCTTTTTGATCGTCCCGAAGGGCTTCATTCCGAGCGACGACACCGGGCAGATCTTCGCCCCCACCGAGGGTGCGCAGGGCATCTCGTTCGAGGCCATGGCCCAGCACCAGCAAGCGGTCGCGGAGGTCGTGAGGGGCGAACCGAACGTCGAAGGCTTCATGTCGAGCTGCGGCAACCGCGGCAACAACGTCCAGGGCGGAAACACGGGCACAATCATGATGCGCCTGAAGCCCCGCGACGAGCGGAAGCTCTCGGCCGACCAGATCATCCAGCAACTGCGCCCGAGATTCGCGCAGATCCCCGGGGTCCGGGTCTATCCCCAGAACCTGCCGCCGATCCGGCTGGGAGGAGCGCTCACGCGGGCGCAGTACCAGTTCACGCTGCAGGCGTCCGACACGAAGGACCTCTACCTGGCCGCACCCCTTCTCGAGGAGAAGATGCACGGGATCCGGGGTCTCCAGGACGTCAACAGCGACCTTCAACTCCGCAACCCGACCGCCTATCTCACGATCGACCGCGATCGCACGGCCGCTCTCGGCGTCACGCCGGAATCCATCGAGGACGCGCTCTACACGGCGTACGGCTCGCGTCAGATCTCCACGATCTACTCTCCCAACAACGAGTACCAGGTGATCATGGAGCTGATGCCGCAGTTCCAGCGCGACCCGTCGGCGTTCCAGCTCCTGTACGTGCGGTCGAAAAAGGGCGACCTCATCCCTCTCTCGGCNNGCGTTCGAAGCCTCGCAGAAGGGACTCGGGCTCCTCCTCCTCGTCGCGATTCTCGTGATTTACATGGTGCTCGGCATCCTGTACGAGGACTTCCTGCACCCGCTCACGATCCTGTCGGCTCTTCCCTTCGCCGGCTTCGGAGCGCTGCTCACCCTTCTCATCTTCAAGGTGGAGCTTTCGATCTACGCCTTCGTGGGCGTCATCCTGCTCGTCGGCCTCGTGAAGAAGAACGGCATCATGATGGTNNCATGATGACGACGATGGCCGCGCTCATGGGCACGCTTCCGATCGCGCTCGGCTTCGGAGCGGGCGCCGAGTCGCGGCGTCCGCTCGGCCTCGCCGTCGTCGGCGGCCTTCTCTTCTCCCAGATGATCACGCTTTACGTGACACCGGTCTTCTACGTCTACATGGACCGGCTCGATAGTTGGATCAAGGGCCGGCGCGGAACGAAGGCCGACACCGGCCCCCACGCGGTCCATCCGGCCGCAGCGGCCGCGGGC
>PLZI01000026.1:0-4712 GCA_003152095.1 Acidobacteriota bacterium
TCTTGTCGGAGGTGTTGTTCAGGCGGAATTCGAGCGGATCGACCTTGGCCTTCGCCGCCATTGCGTCGATCTGCGATTCTCGCGCGAACACATTGAGGTTGGCCCCCGGCGCGCGCCACGGACCGGTGGCGAACAAGTGCATCTTCGGGGTCTCGCTTCCCCACCGCCCGTATGTCCGGATCAGGTTGTTCGGGACGTCGTAGAACTGCTCGGAGCTACGCGATCCGGCCGCGTAGACTTGGTAGTCCCACAGGCAGATCCTGCCCGCGCCGTCGAGTCCCGACCGGATTCTGACGACCGCCGCCGGCCGGAACGTGTCGAGGAAGAACTCCTCGGCGCGGCTCCAGCACACCTGGACCGGCTTCCCGGTCAGCTTCGCCAGCTTCGCCGCCTCGATCGCCTGGAGGCCGGCGCTCTTGCCGCCGAAGCCGCCGCCCACGAAGGGGGTGATGACGCGGACGTTCTCCACCGCGAAGCCGATGGCCTGTGCGATCGCCTGCTGGCTCGGAAACGGGGTCTGGGTGGACGACCAGACCGTCATCGTCCCGCCTTCGAGCCGGGCCAGGGCGGTGTGGGTCTCGATCGGCGCGTGCGCGCCGTACCCGTTCACGTACTTTCCTTCGAAGAGCGAGACGGACCTCTTCTCTCCCTCGGCGAGATCCCCCTTCTTCTCCCTCTCCTCGCCCTCGCCCGCGACCGAGAGGAGATGGGCGAAGACGGTTTTGTCGTCGAAGGCCGGCCCGGGCACGTCGAAATCCGCATGGATGAGGGCGAGCGCCTTCTCCGCGGCTTCGGGATCCGTGTGAAGCACAGCGACCATGCCGCCCTCGTTGACGACGACGACCCCCGGCAGGCGCGCTGCGGCGGACGCGTCGACGCTCTTCAACGCGGCGCCGTGCGCCGGCGGGCGGAGGATCCTCGCGTAGAGCATTCCCGGCAGACGGATGTCCCCGGCGAATTGGGCCCTCCCCGTCACCTTCGCCCTCGCGTCGCGGCGCTTCTCCGGTCTCCCCATCACACGGAACTCGGAGACGGACTTCGTGACCGCCTTCCCGTCCAGCTTGCGGACGATCTTCTGCCCCTTGGCGAGCTGACCGAACGTGACCCGGATCGTTCGATCGGAGGCGAGGAAGACCACTCCATCCTGGACGCTCAACGCGTCCGGCGGCGTCTTGAGGTGCTCCGAGGCGAGCGTGAGCAGAACGACCTTCGCTTCCGCCGCTGCCGCCCTCAGGGCCGGACCGAAGAACCGGGTCGACATCGAGCCGTACGTTCCGTTGTCGAACGGACACAGAGCCGTGTCTCCCATGACCATGTCGATGGAATCCAGGGACACGGCGAGCTCGTCGGCCGCCATCTGCGCGAGAGAGGTGACGATGCCCTGCCCCATCTCGATCTTCCCGGAGTAGATCGTGACCCGGCCGTCGCCGGCGATCCTCAGATAGGCGTTGAAGTCGGTGGGGTAGCCCCGCGTACGGGATTCCTGCCCCAGGAGATCCGACAGGTCCGCGTTGAAGAGGACGATGATCCCTCCGCCGAGAAGCCTGATGAAGTCCCGGCGGTCGAGGGAACGTCTCGCGGATGGAAGCGGCGGCGCGGCGAGGGTCGAGGGGTTGTCTCTCATGACACGCCTCACGCGAGGGTGGAAACCCGTTCGATGGCCTGGACGATTCGATGATGGGCGGCGCAACGGCACAGGTTGTCTTCCATTCCCGCGCGGATCTGGCCCCGGGTGGGCTTCGGGGTCTTCAGCAGGAGGGCGTAGGCATTCATGATCATTCCGGGCGTGCAGAAGCCGCACTGCAGCCCCCCGGTATCGGCGAACGCCTCCTGGAGGGGATGGAGCTTGCCGTTCGGTGCCAGACCTTCGATCGTCATGACGTCCTTGCCGCGGACGGCCTTCATCGGCACCTGACACGACCTCACCGCCTCCTTGCTTACGACCACGGTGCAGGCGCCGCAGAGGCTCTCACCGCAGCCGAACTTCGTTCCCGTGAGGCCGAGGTCGGTGCGCAGCACCCACAGGAGCGTTCGATCGCCGTCGACGTCCAGCTGGATGGGCTTGCCGTTGAGCCGGAACGAGATGGAGTCTTTCATCGGAATCCTCACTGTCTCGGAGATGATCGATCATAGCGAGAACCCGGGGGGCGAGGGAGAACTCCAAACCTCATCCGGCTGCTTTCCGGGGCGCAGATCAACGCTGTCTCCTGATGCCGCTCGTGTAGCGATACGGTCAGGCCCCTCTCCTGTGCCCAGATTTGGAGGTGCCGGAACCATCCAGGACTCACAAGCCGGACCATGCCCGGCCGACCGACGAGGACGAGACTCCTCACACGGTGGTCACCGGTCCGGAGCCCAGTCTTCAGGATGATCAGCGCACGGCGCCCTGAACCACGATCTCCACGCGGCGGTTCTGACTCCGGCCCGCAGGCGTGCCGTTACTCGCCACCGGTTTGGTCGAGGCGTAACCGTGGGTCTCGATTCGGTCCGGCGAAACGGCGTTCTCGACGAGGACCGCTTTCACGGACTCGGCCCTGAGCTCGGAGAGCTTCATGTTGAATTCGGCCGACCCGGTCGAGTCGGTGTGACCTTCCACGAGGATCTTGCGGTCGGAGGCGCCGGCCAGCGCCTGACCGATCCGGGCAAGGCGCTCACGGGCGCCGGGCTTCACGTCCGAACGGCTGGAGTCGAAGTACACGCCGCCTGGGAGCGTCAGGACGATTCCGCGAGGCTCGACCCGCGTGGACCGCTCGATCTGCTGGAGGCGCACGAGGAGGTCGCCCTGCGCCTTCTCGTGCTCGGCGGCCTGCTTCCGGGCTTCTTCGGCCCGGGCCCGCTCTTCATCCGCCGCCCGCCGGGCGGCGGCAACCTGCTCGCTGGCAATCTTCTTCTGCTCTTCGATCTGCGCCTTTAGAGAGTCGATCTGCGCCTTTTGCTGCGTCTCCGCGGACTTCTGTCGCTCCGCGTCGAGCTGGGCCTGAAGCTCCTGGGCACGCGCGTCGGCGGCCCGTTGCGCGGCCTCGCGGGCCGCCGCGGCGGCCTCGAGTCGCTCGCGCTCTTGCCGCGCCCGCGCCTCGGACTCGATGCGCGCCCTTTCCGCATCCGTGCTGGCCTTGACGGCCAGAGCCTTGATCTCGGCATCGCGGACGGCGACCTCGAGCTCGGCATGACGCTTCGCCCCGCTTTCGAGGGCCAGCCGGGCCTTCCTTATCTCCGCCTGGTACTGGGCGTTCCGAGCCTCGCTGTCGGCGAGGCGGGCATAGTGAATCGCCGTGTCGACGTCGGTCTTGAACGTGTTCTCGGCCGCCGCGAGATGCGCTTGCGCGGCGGCGAGCTTCTCGGCGGAGTACTGAGCGGCGCCCGCGCTCCGGGCGTCTTGGAGCGCGAGCCGCGCGTCCTTGAGCTCGACCGGCTCGGGTTTCGTTCCCGCACAGGCGCCGAGGAAGAGGAGGAGGGAGGCGGCAGCAAGGACCGCCGACACGGAGGTCCGTCGCGAGAGAGCGTTACGAGTCATCGTCATTCCTCCTACGGGCGCTGCGCTTGCGCGTTGAATTCCCGGATCCGCTTGTCGAGGTCGTCGAGCTGTTTCTGGAGCGCGGCGGCTTGCTCCGCGACCTGGACAGACCGGGCTTTGCTCTCGGCCGCCTCCGCGGCGGCGCGGGCCTCCTCGAGACGGGCACGGGCGTGGTTGTTGTCGCCGCGCGCACGATCACTCTGCGCGGCCGAGAGGGCGACGCGGGCGCGGTCGAGCAGATCCTTGGCGTGCTGCGTGGCCGTCGCGTTCTCGGCCGCGCGAATGGCAAGGTCGACGTCCGAGACTTCGGTGTCGGCGACCTTCGGACCGCTCGACGCGCAGCCCGTCGCGAGAGGGATGCAAACGAGGAGAGCGGCGAGAGCCGCGGCGGTCGCAACGGCGAGTCGCGCCGAGCTTCTGCTTGTGTTCAAGGGAGACCTCCTCTATATGGGGCTCCTGCCCGGATCATCTCGGCAGTGATACGCAATCGTCGTGCCCGATTTCGAGGGCGGAACGCAGCCCCGCGTCGACCCGGCCGTGGCGCTTTCCGAGACGACAGGCATTCCGCGCTCGACGATCGGGCGGCTTAATAGGGATCGGCCATCGCATCACGGGCAACCGCCGCAGCAGAAATCGCGACATCGGATGGTAATTCGTACACGTGGCCATCGACAGGGCTCTCTGCGATGAGCGCGGCATCGGAAAACGCTACGCCAACCCACCGGCATCGCTCTGCCGCTTTCTCTTTCGAAAGAGCGCATATGATACGCATTCTCAAAGGAGGCGCGTAATGAAAGTCATTCTCAGAACCATTCTGGTGGCCCTCGTGGTCGTCCTCTTCGCTCCCGCGGCCCTCGCCGAGGAGGCGAAAGCCGGTGCGCCCAAGGCGAAACCCGCCGCCAAGCCCGCCACGCTCGTGACCATGACTCCCGACGAGTTGAAATGGGTCCCCAACCCAGCCAACGCCGACGTCATGATGGCGGTGGCCTGGGGCGATCCGGCCAAGGGACCTCATGGCGCCTTCCATAAGTTCAAGCCTGGCTTCACCGCCGGGCTCCACACGCACTCGGCAGACCTCCACGTCGCGGTCATCTCGGGGACGATCATCACGGGGACGGAGGGCGGGCCGGAGAAGAAGCTCCCGCCCGGCTCCTACGAGTACCAGCCCCACACGGTGAAGCACGTGACGAAGTGCGAC
>PLZI01000026.1:4750-15292 GCA_003152095.1 Acidobacteriota bacterium
CGGAAGGCGTCGCGGCATCCTCCACGGGGCCGCCGACGAGATGCGTCCAGCGCGCCTCTTTCTGGCCCGGCCTCCGCGGCAGCTCGGCGACGAGAGGCTCCAGGCCCTCCGCGAGCCTCGCGAGCGCGGCTTCGACCTCGTCGAGCGTCGCGAAGGCGTGCAGGCGGTCGCTCCGCGCGCGCAGCTCTCCGGGCGTCTGCGCGCCGCGCAGGAGAAGAAGCGTCATCACGGCTTTCGTCGCGCCGTCCAGGGTCCACCGCCGCTCGACGTTCTGCTCCCACTTCTCGGCCCGGGCGCCTCCGGTCTTCCAGACGAAGACGTGCTCGCGCAGGCGTTCGAGCGCGGCCTCCACTTCACCCGCCGAAAGGTCCGTGACCGGGTCGCGGTTCGACTTCTGGTTGCACGCCGCGACGAGTGCGTGGAGCGTGAGCGGGTAGTACTCGGGCGTCGCCTGCTGCTTCTCGAGGAGTGCCCCGAGGACGCGGGATTCCATTGGGTCGAGCGGGCGCGGGAGCCGGGCGGGCGGGGCGTCGTCGGTCAGCATTCGCGAGGGATTCCGGATTACGGAGCATACTGCCACGGCGCGGCGGTAATGAACGGCTCGCTCTCGTCTCGGACGATCAAGCCGGAGCGATTTACCGGATCTTGTTCGGCAATGAGACGTCGTCGCCGGCGCGCTATCATGAACGCCTCAGAAAAGGAGCCCGCGATGGGTCCAGTTGGCTGGCTCGAGCGAAAACGCGCATGAACGTCTCGTCTCTCTTCGACCTGCTCGGCCTTACCAGCCTGTCGCTGCTCGCGTTCGCCGCAGTCCTCCTTTTCATCCTCATCATCTCCTTCCGGTCGCGCTCGATCGTGTTCTGCCAATACCTCAAGACGATGACGGGGGTCGAGCTCAAGCCGCAGCAGGTGAGAAGCGTCTTCAAGAAGCTCGGGCGGGACGGCGTGCGCGAGATGTTCCTCGACCTCATCATCAAGCAGGACCTGAACGAGACCGGGCCGCTCCAGATCCCCAAGGACGTGCGGGCACCGAAACCAGGCAAGACGAAGTCCAAGGGCTGACGAACGGGCGGCACGATCCCTGCTCCCAACGCCGCGATGAGCCGACTCGTCCTCCGGAGAATCCGCGCCGGCGCGGCCCTGCTCCTTTCGGCGCCGCTCCTCGCGCAGTCGCAGGCCCCGGCGCCCACCGTCTCCCCTGCCCCGACGCCGCGCGCCGGCGTGACGGCGGCCGAGGAGGTCGCCGTGCTGACACTCGACGTGATTGCGGTGGATGGGAGGAACCGGCCCGTCTTCGGGCTCGTGCCGGCCGACTTCGAGGTGCGCGTCGCCGGGAAGGTGCAGACGATCGATTTCTTCGAGCCGCCGCGAGAGAGCGCCGCGCGCGCGGCCGCGCCGAAGGAAGGCCGGCCCGACTCGGAGGAGCGGATCGCCGGGACGACGACGCCGTTCGAGGCGAAGGGCGCCGTGCGCCACGTCCTCGTGTGGGTCGACCTCGAGCAGCTCCCGCGCCGCTCGATCCTCGACACGGCCGAGGCGCTCCACAAGGCCTTCGACCACGCGCCCTCGGGGCGCTACGGGCTCGCGACGCACTTCGGTGGCACGTCCGGGCGCATCTGGGACGCGGACTCCGTCGACGCGCTCTCGGCGCGACGACCGCGACGTACCGGATCGGCGTCCGCCTCACGGGCGTGGACCCGAAGAAGACGTACAGCGTCAAGGTCTCGACGCGGAAGGCCGGCGTGAACATGCTCGCGCGCTCGGCCTTCAAGTCCGCGGGAGCGGCCCCGCGCGCCGCCGCCGCGCTCGCGGCCGACGCGGGCTGCGCGAGCCTCGCGGCGAAGGTCGAGGAACGACGCCCCGGCGCCTCGCGCCTCGCGAAAAGGCCGCTCCCCGTCGTCCTCGACTGGAAGGGCAGGTCGACGCTTTCCTCGAAGGATCCCGCGAAGCCATTCTGGAAGCTCGACGTGAAAATCCCGCACGAAGCGCTCACGTTCCGGCCGGAGGAAGACGCGATGCTCGCGAGCGTGCAGATCGCCGTCGAGGCCGTCTCTCTCGACGGTCCGCTGCGCGACTCCTTCTCGGACGACTGGTTCCTCTCGTACTCGGGTCCCGAGTACAAGGAGGCGCGGGACCACGACGCCGTTCGCGGCGTCACGCTTCAGCTCCCGCCCGGGCGCTGGGAGCTGAAGGTCTCCGTGCACGACGCGCTCGGAGACGCCTTCGGCGGCGCCACCCTGCGCGTCGAGGCCGGCCGCTGATCCCGTAGACTCCGCGCGCATGGACGAGCCGCTCGGCGACTTCCCGCCCGACGCGTTCCGCGCGATGGGCCACGCGGCGGTCGAGCGCCTCGCGCGTTACTTCGAGACGCTCGAGACGCGCCCCGTCCTCGCGCGGACGAAGCCCGGCGAGGTGCTCGCGCAAATGCCGCGGCGCGCTCCGGAAGACCCCGAGCCGTGGGACGCGATCGAGCGCGACCTCGACCGCCTCGTCGAGCCGAACCTCACGCACTGGCAGCATCCCGGTTACCTCGCGTACTTCGCGAACACGGGCACGGCTCCCGCGATCGTGGGCGACTTCCTCGCGGCGGGCTACAACCAGGTCGGCATCCTCTGGCGCACGTCGCCCGTCCTCACGGAGCTCGAGCAGGGCGTCGTGCGCTGGCTGCTCGACCTCGTGGGGCTTCCGTGGGGGCCGGAGGGTTTCGACGGCCAGCTCGCGGACACGGCCTCGACGGCGTCGCTCATCGCGCTCACGGCCGCGCGCGAGGAGGCGTATCCCGGCGTCCGCAAGACGGGTCTCGCGGGCCGGCCTGCCGGTGTCGTCTACTGCTCGGAGCTCGCGCACTCCTCGATCGACAAAGCGTGCGTCGTCCTCGGCTTCGGCACCACGGGGCTTCGGAAGATCCCCGTTGACGCGGAGTTCCGGATGGACGCGGCCGTCCTCGAGAATGAGATCGCGAAGGACCGGACCGCGGGTCGCACGCCCGTGGCCGTCGTCGCGACGGCGGGCACGACCACGGTGACGTCCGTCGACCCGCTGCCCGCGCTCGCCGGCCTCTGCGAGCGCGAGAGGATCTGGCTCCACGTGGACGCCGCATACGCGGGCTCGGCCGCGGCGCTGCCGGAGATGCGCCCTCTCTTCGCCGGCTGGGAGCGCGCGGACTCCGTCGTCTTCAACCCCCACAAGTGGATGCTGGTGCCGCTCGAGTGCACCGGGCTCTTTTTCCGGCGCATGGAGCGAGTGCGGCACGCCTTCTCGGTCGTGCCGAACTATCTCGAGACGCCCGAGGGGCAGACGGTGCGTGAGTACATGGATTACGGCGTCCAGCTCGGCCGCCGGTTCCGCGCCCTCAAGATGTGGATGGCTCTCCGCGCTTTCGGCGCGTCCGGCGTCAGGGCCCGGCTCCGCGCGCACATCGTCCTCGCCCGGGCCCTCCGCGGCTTGCTCGAGCGCGAGCAGGGCGTCGCGATCGCGGCGCCTTCGCCCTTCTCGGTCGTCGCCTTTCGCTGGACGTCGCCGGAACTGTCGCCTGGGGAGTGCGATGCGGCGAACGCCCGCATCCTCGCGCGGATCAACGAGGACGGCCGCACGTTCATCTCACACGCGCTGGTCAAGGGCCGGTACACGCTCCGCGTCGCGATCGGCAACGTCCGTACCGAGCGGCGCCACCTCCAGACGTTCCTCCAAGCCTTCCGGGAGGCGGTGGCCGCGGAGTCCCCCCAAAAACCCTGAGCTCATTCCGTTCGTAAAGAGATTGGGTAAAGTGTCGCCGCTCATGGAACCCCTGAACAAGTCGGCCGACCTGTCGGCTCTGCGCATCAAACGTGAGGACGGGCCCGGGGCGCGCCGCTTCCTCTACCCCGCGCTGGCGACGCTATGCGTCGTGCTGGTGGCGGCGCTCTTCTTCACGCGCTCGCGCGGCGGCGTCTCGCTCCGGGCCCCCGAGGTGACGACGACCCGCGCCGCCCTCGTGACGCCCACGCAGGCCTCGACGATTCTCACCGCTTCGGGCTACATCGTCGCGCGCTCGAAGGCCGAGATCTCGCCGAAGACTGTCGGCCGCATCGCCTGGATCAACCTCGAAGAGGGCCAGAAGGTGAAGAAGGGCGAGCTCGTCGCGCGCCTCGAGGCACAGGAGCTGGACGCGCAGAAGCGCTCTTCGCTCGCGCAGCGCGACCAAACGCTCGCCCAGCTCGCGAACGCGCGCCTCGACCGCACGCGCGCCCGCCAGCTCCTCGAAGAGAAGATCGGAACGCAGCAGGCCTTCGACACGGCGGATTCCCAGGTGAAGGCGTTCGAGGCCCAGGTGACGTCGTACGAGGCCCAGGCCCGCTACTACGAGGAGCAGATCAAGAACGCCGAGATCTACGCGCCGATCGACGGCGTCGTGACCGTGAAGAAGGCGTTCCTCGGAGAAACCGTCGCGCCGCAGGGCTTCGGCGGGGCGGGCTCCGCGGGCGCGACGTTCGCGATCATCGTGGATCTCTCCTCGCTGGAGATGGAAGCCGACATCAACGAGCAGAACGTCGGCAAGCTCGTCCTCGGGCAGCCCGCCGAGGTCGCGCTCGACGCCTACCCGGACAAGCCCTACAAAGCCCGCCTGCGCCAGATCGTGCCGACGGCCGACCGCCAGAAGGGCTCGGTCAAGGTCAAGATCGAGCTCCAGGACAGGGACATCAAGGTCCTCCCGGAGATGTCCTGCCGTGTCGTGTTTCTGAATCCGCAGGCGAAAATCGACGAAAAGGCGAAGTCGAAAGTCATGGTGCCGTCGGCTTCCGTCGTGGAGGTCGGCGGCGAGAAGGGCGTCCTCCTCGTCGCGAACGACAAGGCGACGTTCAGGCCGCTCGGGCTCGGCCCCGCCTCGGGCGCGCAGGTGGAAGCGACGTCGGGCCTTTCGGGCGGCGAAGAGATCGTCGCGGACGTCGCGTCGGCGGGACACAACTGGCGCGCCGAGCAGAAAATCCGCGTCAAGAAGGACTGATCAGAAGGAGAGCCTCATGAGCGCCGTCACTCCTCTCATCCGCATCGACTCGCTCGTGAAACAGTACACGCGCGACACGCAGGTCCTCACCGTGCTCGACAAGCTGTCGCTCACGGTCGACGAGGGCGATTTCGTGGCGCTGATGGGCCCCTCGGGCTCGGGCAAGACGACGCTCCTCAACCTCATCGCGGGCATCGACCGCCCGACCTCGGGCCGGATCGTCGTCGGCGACCAGGAGGTTTCCTCGATGAGCGAGGGCGCACTCGCGAAATGGCGCAGCGCGAACATCGGTTTCATCTTCCAGCTCTACAACCTCGTGCCCGTCCTCACGGCGTTCGAGAACGTCGAGCTGCCCCTCCTCCTCACGAACATGAACCGGGCGCGCCGGAAAAAGCAGGCCGAGCTCGCGCTCTCGGTCGTGGGCCTCACGGACCGCATGGACCACTACCCGCGGCAGCTCTCGGGCGGGCAGGAGCAGCGCGTCGCCATCGCGCGCGCGATCGCGACCGACCCGAAGCTGCTCGTGGCCGACGAGCCGACGGGCGACCTCGACGCAAAGAGCGGTGAGGAGATCCTCGTCCTCATGGAGCGCCTCAACTCCGAGTTCAAGAAGACGATCGTCATCGTGACCCACGACCCGAAGGCCGCGTCCCGCGCGCACCGCCTCGTTCACCTCGACAAGGGCGTGCTCAAGGAAGACGTCCACGCCGAGCGCGGGAAGGCCGTCGGCATGGCCGCCGCGGTCTCGGTCTCCTCGACCTGAGGCCGGAGCCGCGCATGAAGTTCCTGCCCCTCATCTTGAAGAACGCGTTCCGCAAGAAGACGCGGACACTCCTCACGATCGGCTCGATCGTGCTCCCCCTGCTCGTGATCTGCCTGATGGGGACGTTCCTGAAGGCGCTCGAGGTGCCAGACCCGAAGACGACCCACGGATCATTCCGGCTGGTCGTGCGCCACCGCGTCTCGCTGACGAGCGGCCTGCCGGCGGCGTACGAAGAGAAGGTCCGGCAACTCCCGGGAGTCGAGGCCGTCTCCAACTTCAACTTTTTCGGCGGCCGGTATCGCGACGGCGGAGCGCGAAACATCTTCATCCGGTTCGCCGTGGATCCGGAAACCTTCCTCAAGGTCTTCGACGATGCCGAGATCGTCGAAGGCTCCACCCGCGACTGGCTCCAAGACCGGACCGGGTGCATCGTCGGGACGAACCTCGCCACGAAGTACGGCTGGAAGCTCGGCGACCGGGTCGTTCTCGTCGGAGACATCTTCCCGATGACGCTCGAGCTGACGATCCGGGCCCTCTATCGGCTCGAGAACGGGACGTCGGCGAGCCTCTTTTTCGACCGCCGGATCATCGACGAGCGGTTCCCGTCCTTCAAAGGCTCGGTCTTCACGATCTGGATCAAGGCGAAGGACGCGGCCGCCTCGGAGCGCCTCGGACCCATGATCGACGCCCTCTTCGAGAACTCTCCGTACCCGACGAAGACGGAGACCGAGAACGCGTTCCGGAACGGCATCGTGTCGATGCTCGGGAACGTGAAGCTCCTCATGACCTCCATCGGAGCCATCATCATCGCCGTCATCCTCCTGATCGCGGGGAACACGATGGCGATGGCGGCACGTGAAAGGATCACGGAGATTGCCGTCTTCCGCACGCTCGGCTTTCCGAAATCGACGATCCTGGCGCTCGTCCTCGGCGAGAGCGTGCTCATCGCGCTCGCCGGCGGGGCTTTCGGCATCCTTCTCTTCGTGGCCGCCGAGCCTTTTCTGAAGCGTCAGCTCATGCTGTCCCCGATGTCGAGCATCGCGGCGACGATCCGTGTGTACCCGGAGGTCCTCACCCTGGCCTTCGCGCTGGCCGTCGGAATCGGCGTTCTCGCCGGGCTCGTGCCCGCCGTCCGGTCGGCGAGCCGCTCCATCGTGGACGGTCTGAGACAGGTGGGCTGATGAAGTTCCTGCCGTTCGTGCTCAAGAACCTGCTGCGCAAGAAGACGCGCCTGGGCCTCACGGTCGGCTCGATCCTGCTCCCGTTCTTCGTGATCTGCCTCCTCGGGACGTTCGTCGCGATGCTGGACTCGGATCCCTCACAGGGGCGCGGGATGTACCGCCTCGCCGTACGGCACCGGGTGTCGATCGCGAACGTCCTCCCGGCCTCGCACCTCGAGAAGATCCGCGAGCTGCCCGGCGTGAAAGCCATCACCCCTTTCAACTGGTTCGGCGGCCGCTACGTCGACTTCTCCGCCTTCAACGTGTTTGAGCGCTTCGGCGTGGACCCAAACGCCTTCTTCGGCGTCTTCGACGCGTCGTCGATCATCTCGGGCTCCGCGAACGATTGGCGGCGCGACCGGAGCGGGCTCCTCGTGGGCGAGCTCCTGATGAAGAAATACGGCTGGCGCCTCGGCCAGACGGTGACGCTCGTCGGAGACATCTGGCCGGGGACGTACACGTTCACGATTCGGGCGGTCTACCAAGGCACCGATGAGGCGGCGGTCTTCTTCGACCAGAAGGTCATCGACGAGACTCTCCCCGCCCGCGCCGGCCGCTACACGATGATCTGGGTGAAGGCCGAAAGCGCGGGAGCGGCGCGCGCCCTCATCCCGCGCATCAACGCGCTGTTCGAGAACTCGTCCTCCCCCGTCCGCGCCGAGACGGAGAAGGAGTTCCAGAACAACTACATCGCCCTCCTCGGGAACGTGAAGCTCTTCTTCCGCGGTCTCGCCGCCGTGATCGCGGTCGTCGTCCTCCTCATCGCCGCGAACACCATGGCCCTTGCGACGCGCGAGAGGGTCGTCGAGCTCGCCGTCCTCAGGGCGATCGGGTTTCCGAGACACATCCTGTTCGGGCTCCTCCTCGGCGAGAGCGGCCTCCTCGCGCTCCTCGGCTCGACCGCCGGGCTCGCCCTCTATCTCGGCCTCTTCCCGAAGCTCCGCGCCTTCATCCTCTACTCACCGCTCGCCGGCCTTGCCGCCGGCCTCCGCGTCTACCCCGACGTCCTTGCCACCGCCTTCGCCACGACGCTCGCCGTCGGGCTGCTCGCCGGACTCGTGCCGGCGCTCCGCTCGGCCAGGCGGCCGATCGTGGAGGGCCTGAGACAGCTCGCCTAGGGAGGCCCCGATGCTCGGAATCCCGCTCAAGTACAACATCCGGAACCTGTTCGTGAGAAAGGTCACGACGGGTCTCACCGTGCTCGGTATCGGCCTCGTCGTCGCGGTCTTTCTCTGCGTCATGTCCCTCGGCGAGGGCCTCACACGCGTCTTCACGGCATCAGGCTCGGAGAACAACGTGCTCGTGCTGAGGCAGAACTCCCAGTCCGAGCTGCAGTCGGGCATCTCGCGCGACCAGGTGCCGCTCATCCTGACCCTCCCCGGGGTCTCGCCGGACGGGGACGGCAAGCCGCTCGCCTCGGCCGAGCTCGTGGTCGTCCTGAACCTCGAGAAGCGCGACGGCGGTTCCTCGAACGTCACGATTCGCGGAATCGGCGAAAAGGGGATGAAGCTCCGGCCGGGCCTGACGCTCGTCGAAGGCCGCTGGTTCACTCCCGGGAAGTCCGAGGTCGTCGTTTCCCGGAGCGTCTCGAGCCGGTTCAAGGACTGCGCGACGGGCCAGACGATCAAGTTCGGCGCCTACCGGTGGACCGTCGTGGGCCTCTTCGACGCAGGCGGCACCGCGCCCGACAGCGAGATCTGGACGGACGTCGAGGGCATGATCACGGACTTCAAGCGAGGCGGCTATTCGTCCGTTCTCGCGCGGACCGCGGGCCGCGCGGCGCGCGACCAGTTCCAGGCAGGCCTCGCGGGCGATCCGCGGCTCGCTCTCGAAGGCAAGGTCGAGCGCAAGTATTACGACGACCAGACGTCCACGGCCGCGCCGATCAAGTTCCTGGGCTTCTTCGTGGGAATCGTCATGGCGATTGGCGCCTGCTTCGGAGCGATGAACACGATGTACGCCGCCGTGGCCGCACGCACGCGAGAGATCGCGACCCTGCGCGCACTCGGTTTCTCGCGAATCTCGGTCCTCCTGTCGTTCGTTTTCGAGTCGCTGTGCCTCGCGCTCCTCGGGGGAGTCCTCGGGTGCCTGCTCGGCACGCTCGCCGTCAAGCTCGCGCTCTCCGGCGTCACGGGCACGACGAATTTCGCGACGTTCTCGGAGGTCGTGTTCGCCTTCCGCCTCACGCCGGCACTGCTCGTGACGGGCATCGTCTTCTCGCTCGTGATGGGATTCTTCGGCGGCCTCTTCCCCGCGAGCCGCGCCGCGTTCACGAAAATCACGGACGCCCTGAGGCAGGTAGGATGAGGGGGCGACCATGGCCGACTTCCTGCTGAAGACCGAGCCCTCGGACTACTCCTTCGACGACCTCGTGAAAGAGAAGCAGACGGTTTGGACGGGTGTGAAAAACCTCGCCGCGATCCGCCACCTGCTCTCCACGAAGAAGGGCGACCGGCTCGTGATCTACCACACGGGCGACGTGAAGGCGGCCGTGGGCCTCGCCACGGTCGTTTCCGCCGACACCGATCCGAAGAGCCCGACCGATCCACAGGTCGTGATCACGGCGGGAAAACGGCTCGCCACTCCCGTGACGCTCGCCGAGATCAAGTCCGAGAAGGTCTTCGCGCACTCGCCGCTCGTGAGGATCGGACGGCTCTCGGTCGTTCCGCTCACCGCCGAGCAGTACAGTCGCCTCGCCGGCGCCTGACGCACCGTGTTCTTCACGCGTGCCCAGGAGATCGCACTGGCCGCGCTGCCCTTCCTCGACCCGAAGGGACCATCGGGAAGAGGGCGCGGCGTGACCGCGATCGCGCAGGCGGCGGGTGTTCCCGCTCCGTTTCTCTCAAAGGTGCTGGGGCGCCTCGTGGACCGCGGCCTCCTCAGGAGCAAGCGGGGCCGTGGCGGCGGGTTCGTCCTCGGACGGCCCGCATCGGAAATCACGCTCGCCGACGTCGCGCTCGCCCTCGACCGGCGCGACGGCCTCGCGCGCGCGTTTCCGCCCGTCGCGGGACCGGCGGGCGCGCTTCTTGCGCCCGCGCGAGAGGACTTCCTCGATCGCCTGCGGCGCACCCGGCTCTCCGACCTCGCCGGTGCTGAGAGAATGGACTCTCCCGGGTGAAAGACCTCCGCGCGTTCCTCGACGTTCTCCGCCGCGAGGGCGACCTCGCCACCGTCGAGGCCGAAGCGGATCCGCGGCTCGAGATTCCGGAGATCCACCGGCGGGTGATCGAGGAGGGCGGTCCCGCGCTTCTCTTCAAGCGCCCGAAGGGTGCCGACTTCCCCGTCGTGACGAACCTCTTCGGCACGCCGAAGCGTCTCGATCTCGCGTTTGGAAAAAGGCCGCGGGAGTTCGTCGAGACGGCGGCGCGTGCCGCGACGGAGCTCCTGCCCCCGACGAGAGAAAAGTTCTGGGCGTTCCGTTCGTTCTTCGGAGCCGCCCTTCGCGTGGGGACGAAGCGTGCAACCCATGCGCCCGTGACGGACGTCGTCGAGGAGCCGCCGGATCTCACGCGCCTGCCCGCCCTCACGCAGTGGCCCGAGGACGGCGGCCCGTTCCTGACCCTGCCTCTCGTCTA